>JBARSG010000139.1:0-5549 GCA_049644625.1 Desulfobacterales bacterium
TGCCCGGGGGCTGTCCGTGCTCACACAAAACCCTGAGCTTTTACCGGAGTGGTATGAAGCCGGTGTAACGATCGCAGCGGCGGTGCCGCGCAGGCCCGATGGCAGGGCCTTTGAATTGCGGAAGATCTCCAAAAATCTTGGCGTACCGGTTGTGGCTACGCCCGGGAGTTTTTTCCTGAACCCGGAGGACGCAAAGATCCACCGTATGCTGCGGGCCATAGACCGTAATACATCTCTTTCCCGGTTAACACCAAAACATGCGGCGCCCTCTGACGCATGGATGGCGCCGGCATCAGAATATTCCGAACGGTTTGCCATTTGGCCGGATGTAATTCGGGCCGGCCGGGAAATTGCAGAACGGCTGACGTTTACCGGACCCTGTCCCGGACTTGTTCTGCCGCCGTGGGGCAATTCACAAGGACAAAGCGCCAAGCATCGCCTGCGGAATGCTGCGTATAAAGGGGCGCGAAAACGGTATGGTGACGATCTCCCCGAAACCGTTGTGGACCGCATGGAACATGAACTGCGCATCATCGAAAAAATGGGGTTTTCATCTTATTTTCTTGTGGTTCAAGATATCGTATCGCGCAGTCCGCGAATCTGCGGTCGCGGAAGCGGCGCTGCGTCCCTGGTGGCGTATAGTTTGGGGATTACCAATGTCTGTCCGATCAAGCATAATCTGTATTTCGAACGTTTTTTGAACCCGGGCCGCTCGGATCCGCCGGATATGGATATCGATTTTGCGTGGGATGAACGAGATGAGGTTATAAATTCCGTATTAAAGCAGTACAACGGTCATGCTGCCCTGGTATGCAATCACGTTGCCTTTCAACCGCGCATGGCCATACGGGAAGTGGCCAAGGTCTTCGGACTCACGGACCCGGAGATCGGCCGGGTCACCAAACGTCTTCCCTGGTTCTGGCAAAAAGCTCATGTGAATGATGATCTGTTGTCCCAACTCAAACAACTGCCCAAGCTTGGCGAATTCGATTTTCCGGAGCCCTGGCAGCAAATTATTCACACTGCCCGGTGCATCATCGGCATTCCGCGCCACCTTTCCGTTCATCCCGGGGGGGTGGTGATCACTCCGGATCCTCTTTATAATTATGTGCCGGTGGAACTTGCTCCCAAAGGGGTTCCGATTATCCAGTGGGAAAAAGACGGTGCGGAACACAGGGGCCTGGTTAAAATTGACCTTCTCGGCAACCGCAGCCTGGGTGTTATTCGCGATGCAATTGCAAATTTAAGAGATAACGGTACGGACTTTGATGAAGATCACTGGGAACCGGAAGACGATGCGGCCACACAGGCAACTGTGGCCAGGGGAAATACCATGGGTTGCTTTTACATTGAAAGTCCGGCCATGCGACTGTTGCAAAAAAAGACAAAGATCGGTGATTTTGAGCATCTGGTGATTCACAGCAGCATTATCCGTCCGGCTGCCAATGAATTTATCCGCGAATATATTCGCCGTCTGCATGGGGGCAAATGGGAGCCCATTCATCCTTTGCTGGCGGACGTGCTTGAGGAGACCTATGGCATCATGGTCTATCAGGAGGATGTTGCCAAAACCGCCGTGGCTCTGGCGGGATTTTCACACGCTGATGCGGACGGGCTTCGTAAAATCATGTCCAAAAAGGATAAGGCCCGCAAATTGGGTCATTATAAAGAGCGTTTCATTGCCGGCGCGCAAGCACGAGGTGTTGCCCACGAGCAGATCCGGGCCGTTTGGGACATGATGATGAGTTTCAGCGGCTATTCCTTCTGCAAGCCCCACAGTGCCAGCTATGCCCGCGTCTCTTTCCAGGCCGCCTATCTCAAGACCCATTATCCGGCCCAGTTTATGGCGGCGGTCATCAGCAATCAGGGCGGTTTTTACAGCACATTCGCTTACGTGTCCGAAGCCCGGCGACTGGGAGTGAAAATTTTACCTCCTGACGTGAACAAAAGCGATATCCGCTGGAAGGGCAGGGCGGGGGGCATGCGGGTGGGATGGTTATCCATTAAGCATCTGAGTACTGATACTCGCAGACGTATTGTTGCAGGACGAAAATCAAAACCTTATTGCCACATAATCGATTTTCTTGAACGCGTACAGCCGGACGACAATGAGGCGCGTTCTCTGATTCACGCCGGCGCGTTTGATTCGCTCCATCCGGAAGAGAATAGAAGTTCATTGTTGTGGGAACTGGTCTGCAGGCAAAAGTCACGGTCAAAGCGATCGGGGGCAGGGGATTTGTTTAATGGTAGGACAGATGTTCCTAAACCGTCATTTCCTCCTGAAAATAAGACAGAGCGTCTGCGGCATGAATTTGCAGCCCTGGGCTTTTTGTGTGACCGGCATCCCATGGTGTTGTACGCCGACACTTTAAAGAAACAGAGGATTGTTAAGGCCAGGGACTTACCTCTCTTCGTAGGCCGGCATGTGCGCATTGCCGGTCTGTTGATTACCGGCAAGGTTGTGCATACCCAGTATGGCGAACCCATGGAGTTTCTGACTTTTGAAGATCAAACCGGCCTGGTGGAAGCCACCTTTTTCCCCAAAGCCTATCGCCGTTTTTGCACCATTCTGGATCCAAACCGGCCGTTCATGCTCTATGGCAAGGTGGAGGAGGATTTTGGCGCTGTGACAATGACCGTGGAGCGGGTAGATTGTATTCAAAGGTTTTGCTGATTTTTGGAAGCACATACTCAACCCTTCCGCTCCACCCTTGGTTTTCGAAAAAAAAAGCTTTTTATCTGTTTAAATATAATATTGAAGAAAAAAATTGCTGGATTAATACTGGACAATATGGACAGTCTAATCAATAAAGGATTAGCAAAGAATCGCTAATCCCTTAATATCATTGGTACCCCCGGCAAGGATCGAACTTGCGGCACATGGATTAGGAATCCAATGCTCTATCCACTGAGCTACGGGGGCGAAAACTTAATATTGCTTACACTAATTCCAGCCTCCTGACAAGGCCTTTTTAAATGCTTTATAGAATTGGTCGGTTACACTGTCAAAGACCCTGGTGAGGAATTGTTCATCATATAGAGCGGTTTCCGTTCTTCTATCCCAAGGAGTGATGAAAGCTTTCGTCATGGTGAGACCTCCCAAAAGGTTTGAATCGTCCTAACGAATATGATCCACAGGAAATCAATAGAGGTAGAGGTCAAAATCTTCGGTTTGGGTCAAGCTTGGATTAAAGCATTAGTTTGACATTCTCCCCTTAAAGTGATCTAAGCAAAATTCAATCCATTGTTTATGCAGGTGGAGTTTATAAAATTGAAACAAAGGAACAACAAAATACAAGAACCGAGAATTCAGTAATGGCCAGGTCCACTCTAAAAAAAAGAAAAAAAGGCGCAAGTGCCGGAAAGTTACGCATAGCGGATCATTGGAATGCGATCAGCATCATCGCCAGTTCCCAAACCAATCCGCTGAAAGCAGTAGCCGAGTTTGTGGAAAACAGCATTGATGCACGGGCCAGGCACATCGTTATCGCGAGAGGAAAGAAGAAGGGCGAATTCTATCTCAAGGTCAGCGACAATGGTGAAGGGATACTCAGAGATGAAAAAGGGTTGCCCGATTTTCGACACGTGGCAACGCACATTTGTGATTCCGTCAAGCGACGGTTAAAGGCTAAGGGTGCAGAGGGAATTCAGGGCGAATTCGGCATCGGTCTCCTCAGTTTCTGGACGGTCGGCCATAACCTCAGTATTACCTGTTGCGGGGCCGATGGAAGCACATACGAAATGACCATGGCCAAGAACGCACCGGAATTCTCGGTTTCCAAGAAACGTGTATTGATCCCCTTCAAGGGAACAAACCTGATGGTCTATCCCCTGTTGCCGGGGCTGCGGCTCTTGACCGGTGAAAAGATCCAGCGCTACCTCGCATCCGAACTCAGGGACCGGATCAAGGAGTCGGGGGTAAAAATAGAGGTTGTGGATCGGACGAGCCGGACAGAGTATCTTGTGGTCCCGCGACAATTTACCGGGCGCCTGCTCTATGACCTTAGACCTGCCGAGACCGCGCCGGGTGATATCTACCTGGAACTGTACCTCAGCGATCCCGGTTCCACCAACCAGGTGGGATTGTATCGACGCGGTACGCGGGTTTTGCCGTCCATTGTCGAACTCGATCATTTTCAGAAAGAGCCGTGGACCGCGGGGTACCTTCAGGGTATTCTTGATGCTTCGTTCCTGAACCTTACACCGGGGACTCGTCAGGGAATCATTCGTGATGAACAGTTTGACGCTTTTTGCCGGGCCATGGAGCCGGTTGAAAAGCGTCTGCAGCAGGTGATCGAAGAGCAGCGCAAGGCGGAAGAGGAACGGTCCAGTCGTCAGATCCTGCGCAAGGTGCAACGCGCTCTCAGGGAGGCGTTTCTGCGTCTTCCGCAGGAAGAATATGACTGGTTCGATATTCATGGCGGAAAAGGCAAAAAAAAGAAGGCGTCTCTTTTTTCAGAGGGATCGATGATTAGGGCTGCCCGTGAGGAAGATGGCCGGGAAGGTGAGGCGCACGAAGCTGCCCCGGAACTTAACGGCAATGAAAGAAGGCAGATGGAGTTCTTTGAGTTTGCCGGACCGCTGTTCAGCGTGCTGATTTCGCCCAAGTCGAGCGTGGTCCCGGTTGACAATCGCAAGAAATATCGTGCGGTTTGCCGGGATCGCTCAAGGCGGACCGTTTTGGAGAATCTTGTATATCGCTGGGAAATAACGGATGGAGAGGGTCATCTCCAGAGCGGCGATGATGAATCAGTGGTTTTTATTGCGCCTTCAGAGCCGTGCCTGACCACATTGAGGGTGGTCGTGTGCCAGGGGGATACGGAATGCAGGGATGAGGCCTTGATAACCATCACCGATTCACTCATGGACCAATCGGCCGGGGCCGGAGGAGCGCGCAAAGGGCTGCCGGGGTATACGTATCGTCGGGCTCCGGGAGAGATGTGGCGTTCAAAATTCGATGCGGACAAGAACGTCATCGTAATCAACAACGGACACAGGGACTTCGTATATGCCGGCAAGCAGAAGCGCCGCAAGCTTCGCTATATTTGCCGTCTGTTCTGCAAAGAACTGGTTCGTCAAAATTTCCCAGGACTGCCCACAGATGAACTCCTTGAGCGGATGATCGAACTCTCCTTGTACACGGAAGAACATCTGAAATAAGGATTTCCACATAGCCCGGATATTTCAAGGTTTCGTAACGAAATCGTATTGTGCAAATTAAGATGGCCATTAAAAAACTGCTTTGCATTGGGCATCGAGGCGACATGGGGCATGCGCCGGCTAATTTTTTTTTAAGCTTCCCATGATACCCTGCAGATATAATCTCTTGACATGCAAATTTCTCTATTATAGGGATTTTAATTCACTTTTGAATTTTTTCCCTGAAAGCGATGCCTTTTTACTGACTATATAACGTATCATAAATATTGGATAAAATGAGCTCTATATAATACATCATACCCATCATTGAGATTAACTCAATGTTTACAAAGGTTACAATCCTCCCATGAAGAGGTCGATTTCCCAGAGTATAATTTTATTGCTACTAG
>JBARSG010000140.1:0-6166 GCA_049644625.1 Desulfobacterales bacterium
AATCCGATCTGATGCTGATGATTAAAAAACATTAAGCAGATAATCTTCCTTTTCAATGGAGGTGTAAAAAGAAATGTCTGGAAGGTTGAGAGATTTTATGGCAAAATCAATCAGTTGATTATAATTAAAGCGCATGTCCATCCTTTCGTAGTATTTTTCTAAAATCTTCTTTGGCCTGAAGTCTTTAAATTTGCAGGGTATTGAAAGTGTTGGGATGTTTTTCTGGGTGATCACTCTCAGGATATCATCATTATTATATTTAATCAAAGGTCTAAAAACCTGATACCCATCCTCCATTGTTAAAAGCGGGTAAAAACGCTGAGCTGTTTCCTTAAATCTTTTATTTTTTTCAATGCCTATCCCTTGATCAGGATTAGAAAAAATATCGCTTAACAAATGCTCTAAGGAATAGCTGACGATGTCCCAAAGAGAGTAACCCACGATGAGGACAAGGCTGTGCCAGTCCTTTATCGAGCGGGTCAAAATGCTCTTAAGTAGCTTTTTCCTTCGTTCTTGACATAAAAGACATGGATTTTCTGAATTCTTAAGGTCGTCATCCGTCTTTCCCATATCATGCCAGATTATACTTACACCCTGTTTAATCCAATAAGATTCTATCCCTTTTTTCTCTTCGATAGTGTATCTGTGAACCGGAAAGATTCCTGTATGTGCCGTAAAATCGAACCCAAATTCTTCTCTTGCCTTATGGATAAGGTTCATAGCGACAGACGAGTCTCTGCCTCCTGAAAACAACATGATAATATTTTTATCACAAAAGCTTTCAAGTATGAGTTTATGTTCCGCTTTCCAGAGAGTATAACTTAAGTCTGAGCACATATTTACCTTCAAAAAGATTGACGTTCTCGTAAAAAGTCATATTTTGATGGCAAAGTAAAAAGCTCCAAATTCAAGGCGCGCAAATTCCGAGGAATGAGACGTACTTATAGTACGTCGCAGTGACGAGGAATGCAGCGCAACGCAGAAGTTGGACTTTTTACGAAGCCATCAAGATTAAGAGTTTGATATTGATATGATATGGGAATCATTGCATATATTTTTTAAGCTTTGAGGGCTAACTTTAACGCCCAATCCGGGACCTTCTAAAGGACCCGCCTTGCCACCCGGCCCAAAAGATACATTTTCAAATGTAGTATTTTCCTTTAACATGTATTCATCATAGGAACCATCATAGTAAACGGCATCCCGACAGAGAAGACACAGCGCTCTGCCTGCAGCAGAAAGAATGCCTGATTCGCCCAGCTGACATCCGATTTGGAAAAGAATCCGCTTCATCCGTAAGTAATCAATTATCTTGAGTGAATTTCTAAATCCGCCGCATTTGGATAGTCTTACGTTGATCATTTTATAATAGCCCTCTTTAGCGATCTTTTCCATATCGCCTAAAGAGCATGCCGACTCATCAGCCATCAAAATCACACCCTCATTTTGCATAATGCCGGCAAAATCGGCAATGTCCGGTTCGTTCGGCATCATAGGCTGTTCAACAACTTTGATTTTGTATTTTTTAATCAATGGTATGTGCTTAAAGGCAAGTTTACGGTCCCAGGCACAATTGATATCCACCCTAAGATCATGATTTCCTCCAAACACCGAGTGAACCGTTTCGATTATTTCTTTATTTTGTTCGAAATCTTTCCCCAGTTTCAGCCGCAACTTATTTATTTTTTTTTCTTTAATCAATCGACATAGTTCCATTATCCTCTGATTATTATCTAGCGGGATTGCGGCGCCATAATAAATATTGCCGGTAATAAAATCTTTGGAGAAATAGTCTATGATGTGTCGATCTTGGCTTTTGCCTAAGACATCTAATAGAGCTGTTTCAAGGGCGCAAATTGCAGCATTGTGCTCCCTTCCACTCGTAATATCATCGATAAAATTCCATATCTGGGAAATATTATTCAATTCCTTGGGGAAAGTATCTTGCTGTATGAAATGGCGAATGCTTTTGGCGGCACTTTCTGATGACTCACCAGTGACGTAAGATCTGGGGGCGCCTTCTCCGTATCCTGTTATTTCCCCCTGTTCAGCTATGATTTCGACAATGATATTATTGACATAAGACCTTTTTCTTAAAGAATGAGAAAAATCGAATGAAAAAGGGAGCCTTACCTGATGTATTATGACTTTGTTTATTCGCACTATCCTTTCCTTGTATCAATCGAATGTGATGATCGATTGGGATTGTTGACGGGCAGGTTCAGCATAAATACTGTCCCTTCATTAACCTTACTTTTTACCTCTATGGTCCCATCAAGATCCTGCATATTCTGATGGGCGATAAACAGCCCAAGACCAGTACCACTGTGCATATTACTCTTATGTTTAGTCGTAAAATAGGGATCAAACACCCTGTCAATATGAGCAAGTGGAATTCCGGGGCCATTATCTTTAATCTCAATGCTAACTGTGGCCTGTTTTTCCTTTTCGGCACAATTTTTTGTAATTAATTCGATCTTCCCTCCCTCAGGGGTAAAATCGACTGCATTTGAAAGGATATTTAAAACAACCTGTTTCATTTTTTCAGAATCCATCCAAACTTGCCCGATATTGGGATCAAATTGACAGGAGACATTAATCTTCTTGGCATTACTTTGTGGTGAAATCAGAAGAATCATTGAATCAATCAATCCATGCAGATCATTTAACTCTATATGTGATTCTTTTGTGTTAACCAGGTCCAGAAGTTCTGTAATAAGACTATTTATCCGGCGCGTCTCTTCCATGGCAATCTTATGGAAGTTATTACGGAATTCTTCATCGTGGTATTTCTGCGGCATCATCTGGATAAAAGTCCCTATGGCTGTCAGGGGATTCTTGATCTCATGGGCCAGTCTTGCCGCCATATTTCCTAAAAAGGAGAATTTTTCTGAACGGCTCAAGAGGGCATGAGATTGCTTGAGTTCTTCCATCTGTTCCTGAAGCCTGCTGTAAAGTTTTGCGTTTTCTATTGCGATGGCGATTTGAGGTGCGAAAACTTCCAGTGTTTCCCGTGTTTCTCCGGGCACCTCCTTTCCATCAACAGCATCCGTGGCGATAACACCGATCACCCTGGAGCGGGTGATAAGGGGAACTACATATAGTGAAGTGGGTTTGCCGTAAGTCAGCATAATATTTTCTTTTCTCAGGGTTGAACTCTTTACCTCAGGTACATACTCTGCCTGTCCGGTGTTTGTTACCCTGACAAGGATGTTACTTAAACGATTCAGAGAAACCTTGTAATTTCTGATAACCTCCGGCACGTCACCATCAAAACCAATACCGTGAATGTATTCAAGAAACCCTTTGTCTTCATTAATGAGCATGATTACGGCACGGTTGATCTGGCATACGTTGGACAGAAGGTTCATGATTACGGTAAGGAGTTGTTCCAGATCCAGCAAAGACAGGATCGCCTTGCCGGTTTCCTGTATGGCTGCAAGTTGTTTGATTTTTTTGTTAAGCTCTATATTCAGCAGGTTGACTTCCTCGTATTTTTGTTCGATGACCGCTTTATCTTCTTCCATTTCCGTTATGGTTTCCATAAGAACCGATTTTGATGTGAAAAACCTTGAAAATATCTCATGAAATCTGTTTTTGAAAGGCCATTTTATATGGTATTCACAGTATGGACTTCCATCAAAATAACAACACCTTTCTTTTAAAACGGCGGGTTTCCCTTTCCATATTAACGGCATGGACGTATACGTTCCTTGATTATACAGACATATGTCTTTGGTTGCAGCCATATTAGGATCCCAGTGTAAGCGTACAATCGCCTCATTTTTTTTAAGTTCAACAAGCTCTACTCTCTTGCTTTTATTCCAGCGGTCATTTATTTTCTGGCCGTGCTTGAGCGCTTTTCTAACAGACCAGAATGCCTTGAATATAATACTCTGAGCGTAGCCCAGAGAAATGTTTTCCGTAGCATACTTTCCGATTTTATAAGCCGCCATTTCGTCATTAAGGATAGATGCCGCTCTTTTGTATAGCTTTGAAATAACACTGCAGGAAATCCAGCTGTTGGGATCTCTTAAATAACTTTCAGGATCCTGAAGCACATCAATTTCTGGGTCAAGATTCCCCAAAAGAGCACTGCAGTCGCCGCCATTATATTTTTTGACATAATCAAGGATTGCTCTGGAGTTTATGCAGCTCGTTTCCTTTTCCATTTTATTAACCGTTTTTATAAGTCAAAAACTTAGCGGGCTTGCTCCCGCCCCAAGGATAATAGGGATCGGGAATCAATGCTTCGACAGAATTTATAACGGTAAAATTCTGGTGTTTCTTTGATCTGACATCAATTTTTTATATTTTTCGGTTAACACGGGCACCGATTTTTTGAAAATTGAAAGGCTTTCTCCCTGTACGTTAAATATTGACCTGTTGCTGTCTCTGAAACATTGGTCGGGTATGGCATCATCCCTTAGGGACCGAGCCGGAAGTCTGAAAAAAGGCATAATATTTAAAAGTGCATTTTTTATTTTTTGTGTGTAATTGGATAGGTTAAAAATTTTTGTATTATAATCGAGAATAGTCTCAAAGTCCAAATTTTTCGACGGCTGCCTGACAATGTTCTGCCCAAAAACACCGTCATCGTCAAAAACAACATCCGGCAGAGATACGGCAAGGTCATAAATCTTGGTTTTGGGATATACATGACATTCCCCTACCTTAAAAATATGTCCGCCCGGACCTTTGTATTTAGACAAATTTTGGACAAAGACAAGGCTTTTTTTAAGATCTTTTTCCGTATCACCCGGATACCCGGAAATCATGAAAATTATTATCGGGATTTGATTTCGGGCGGCCTCTTTGAAAACAGCTTTGGTATTTGCAATATATTTTTCATAATGAGATTTGTCCTTAACCTTATTCATGCGTCTTAACGTGCTGTAACTGGACGACTCAAAGCCAAGAGCGATAATGCCGCACACATCCGCAATGCCGGAGAGCAGGGAAGGATCGAGCACATCGCAACGACTTTCAAAATTAACTTTCATTCCCAATGACCTGAGTAATGGAAACAGATCAAAAGATTTAAATAGAGCATCACTGACCAGCAGGGTATGGGCACTGATTTTATCCGCCAAATTTTTCAGGTCGTTATGGATTATTTCAAACGGCACTTTTCTTCTGTGGGGTCGTATAAATTCTTCCATGCAAAAATTACACCCATAGGCACAGCCCCTGCTGAAGGCATATGGCAAAATATCGTACTTCCTGGGATGCATTAATAACTCAAGGTTAAGAAGCGCTTTTTTAGCGAGATCAAACCGTTTTCCTCTCCGGGTTAAATATGTTTGACCATTCTTTTTCCACGCCATGTTGGGGATATCTTCGGTGATCGGATTTTTCCCCGCATGCAAAAGTTCAACGATCTTAAGTGAAGATTCTTCGCCTTCACCCAACACAATCAAATCTACTGCCGTGGTTTTGGAAAAGATCTCTTCATAGTAAATGGTCGGGAAATACCCCCCTAAAAAGATAAAAATATCAGGATCCAAGCTCTTGATAAGATTGCAAATATCAATGACTTCTTCTGCCTGGGAAATTGCCGTGCATGATATGCCGACCCCCTTTGGTTTTATTTTAGCCAGATCTTTAGAAAGCTCCCGGAATATCTGTGCTTTTCCTTCTTTGTTAAGAGGCAATCCATAGTCCATGGCTACGGAAATAACTTTGATTTCTATGTCGGGCCTGTTAATCTTTATAAAACTCGTGATTTCCAGAATAGGTAACGGATAAGCAGGAACATACATCCCTGTATTTTTTGAAATCGGTTCAATAAATAAAAACATTGTAAAATCCTATAGTATCCGACATCAGGCTCAAACAAGGGAAGGTTCAAGCACAGGAATCGATGCCGGTGTTTCTGCTGTCACGTCAGAGGGTGCAAACATATCCAATTTCGGATAGTTTTTCCATTGATACCATTCTTCAGGAAATTTGTATATATAATGTTCCATGAATTTTAACACCACCGCCCCGATGGACATATCCATGGATCGCTGATACTGTTTTGTCATTTCTTCCCAGGAAGATGTTATAAATTTATATCGATGCCGGGAATCTCTGTGCATAGCTCCGAAAACAATGGCGGCTTTACATCTTTTTAATAGAATATTTATTGTTTTGTCCATATGAATATGTTTGCCCAGAAAAT
>JBARSG010000141.1:0-2692 GCA_049644625.1 Desulfobacterales bacterium
CCCTTGCTGATCAAACAACACTGGATATTGCAATACCAAGGATTATAATATGACACCAGACGATTTAAGACATTTTTGGGGCAATCACATCAAAATCCAGGTTGATGAAAAAGATCTTGATTTCGTAAAAGCAAAGGATATTGCAAAAGAAAAGGCAAGGGAATTGGCCACAGATCCTATGTTGCTATCATGGTATAACGAGAAAACTGGAGAATATTTCCCGAAACTTGAGTGCGGTACTTGGGACAAGCCGGTATGGATTATATTTGCGGAATCAAGAGGTGCAGATATTGCAATCAATATTAATGATGGTCAATACATATTTCTTTATCTTTCTCTGACATAAAAAAAATAATGAGCCCCACAACAAGTTTTTGAAAATATAAAAATGACTTTAAAAAAAATCATATCAGGTGGACTGACAGTTTCTGATCAAGCTGCTTTAGATGCTGCAATAAGTTTGGGCATACCTCACGGAGGGTATATTCCATGGGGACGAATTACAGAAATTGGTACACTTCCTTCAAAATATAAACTTCAAGAACTGAATACAGACAATCATTTCGATTGTATCGAACGGAATGTAAAAGAATCAAAAGGAACACTCATAATATCTGCCGGTGAATTAAATGATGATTCTAAATATGCCAAAAAAATAACCATGAAGCATACACATCAGTTGTTTGGTGTTGATCTCGAATTAACACCCTCCTTTAAAGCTCCCACTCTCATTAATGATTGGATTCAATTATATAACATTGATGTACTTTATATAATCGGGCCTTTCACATATGAATACCTCAATATAGATAGACACATGACTATTATAATTGAGGGGGCACTACTTTTAGCTATAATGGATGCCCCTCAAGGTTCGAAATTCACAGATTATTATAAGGATATGTATCTTCAAAAGCTGCCGGTTCTTCCAAAGACAGTTGACGAAGCTGTGGAGCAAATCATCTCAGACATGACTTTGGAGGAAAGGGTCAGGATGGCAAATTTTGATAAAGAGGAACTTCGAGTGATCAATTACTCTTTAAGCATTTTTATTCGGAACCAGTTATTTATGAAAGATATAAACAAGGAATTGTTTGAATCATGCCGTATAGTTTCCGAAAATAAAAATCTTAACGAGAGCACAGCGGCTTTGGTCATTATAGAAAAACTGTGGGAAAAATTACAAGAAACCCATCGGTTAAGGGTGGTAAAATGAATCATTTGAGAAAGCCAAAATCCGCGTATATTCTGTTAGCTTTTTTGTTTTTATTACCCCTACTGGCTATTGCCGGCCAATATCAAGTGGTCCGGGTTGTTGATGGTGATACAATCGTGATCAGATATAATGGTAAATATGAAAAAGTTCGTTTGCTCTGCGTTAACACCCCGGAATCCGTTCATCCCGATGAAAAGCAAAATATTCCCATGGGAAAAGTTGCATCAAGATACACCCAAAAGAAACTTACCGGCAAATATGTTGACCTTGAATTTGAAAGCTGGCTAAGAGGCAATTACGGACGCCTTCTGGCTTATGTATTCGTTGATGGAAAAAATATTAACCTTGATCTGGTCAGACAAGGCCTTTCACCGTATTATACAAAATATGGCCGGAGCCAGAAATATGATGCTGAATTTCGCGCTGTGGAAAAACTTGCCAGGAAAGAAAAGCTGAACATTTGGGGCGATCCTGAACTTACAAAAAAATATTTAAGGCTGAAATCGAAATGGGGTCAATAAACAACCTTTAACAAGGTTGGCATGAATTGATTATCAAAGCCCCATTTCGCAAATAGAGATGGGTTTTAGTGTTTATAGAAGCTCATTGAAGAAAATTTTCTATGAGGGAAGACCCATGTTATATTATATTACCATACTGATAATTTTCTTGGTGCTCGGATTTGCTGGTATCATTCTATTTAAAAAAATCACACATTTTCAGAAACAAAGGAAAAAGCTACAAGAAAAGGAGTCTGGTTTTATAAATGAACTTGTTACCGAAGCTGACCTGAAGCGTAGTCATTACTTTCAGACGGACGACTTTATCGAAAACCACACTTTTATTTTTGAGGAACCTAAGAATATGGAAAATGATAAACTTGGCAGAAATGAAGTCCGTGCCTTCATATTTGAAATAATTAACAGTATGTCGGATAAGGAAATGCGACAACTTTTGAAAGGATTAGAGGCGCGTCGAAACAAAGAACAAAGGAAATATTCCCGAAAAGATTTTTTAATGATAACAGATTATATTGTGGGTGATCGGTATTATAGGGACTTCATCCAAGATATAAGTGCAAGCGGTGTGTTCATCAAAACTTCTCAGAAATTTTCAGTGGGCCAAACAATCTTGATGACCTTCATGTCCCCGGACAATCAGAAACCTTTTAGAATCAATGGCGAAATTAAACATACTCACGAGGATGGTATTGGTGTGAAGTTTGAAATAAAAAGCCAGGTGCAAGAACTGGTCTTAAAAAGTTTTGTTGACATGATTCAAATATGATATCCGTATGTTAAACATTTTCGCCATATCTCCCTCTAGAAAACACACCGAGTATTAGAAAAACTAGTACAATAAATCATAAAATCTAATACTAAAGTATTAGTTTTTTCTCAAAAAATACGAAAAAATCATACCTTTGACCGATTGCAACTTAATAAATCATCTGGTAAAAGATACACGGTATAGAAA
>JBARSG010000142.1:0-8440 GCA_049644625.1 Desulfobacterales bacterium
CTATACCACTTCACCGTTCCCTCTTTCATACGCAACCTTTCTCTTAAAACCTCTTTAAAATGTGATTTCACATCATTATAAAAATGAAATGTTGTTGATATCCGCCCTGTTAATCTTAAAATGTCAGAAGCATAGCTTATTAAAAATTTTAAAAAAAAATCTTTTCAAGACAATTTATTTGTCTTTGCCATTTTAATTGCATTTTATATACATTACAAGCCTTATGAGGTTATTCTTGGAAGAAAGTCTAAAACAGGCAAATCCCTCGAGATTATTTGTGTAGATTTTAAGTGTCATCAGAAATCCTCCTTGTGGTTTTTTTCCAACCTGAAATCGGCCAATGAAGCGTTGGAAACACGCATAACAACGCCAAAGAGACCGTTACCATTAAAGGCGAGGATGCCAACCTTGAAGAAGGCCTGCTGGCCCTGAAAAAGGGGGCCGTTGTTACCGAAATACACCTGTCCTATAAAACCGGCACCCAACACTGGCAATTCAGCCTCAAAGGAGAAAGCCTCAACATCTCCAACCTGAAACTGCCGGAGACCGGACCGGTGGAAACCCCGGAAGATCTTGAAGGGGCTGTTATCGAAAAGGTTTATCTGGTGGAAAAGGTTATTGGGCTTATAAACAATCTTTTTTCCCATTTCGTCAAGCTTCGGGTATCAAATAAGTGGCACAACCAAACGGTTTCCCAAATTCGGAAGTGGGCATCATCATAGAGGAATCGCATCCCCGATATCGATCACGAGCGAGGCGGCCTTGCGAATGTGATTCACGGTAATCCCTTTTGGATCAAGGCGCGACACCATTCCTCCATCAATGAATTGTGATTACTAACCTTGCCATGCAAAAAAGACCCAATATTTTTACCCAGCCTGCCCCGCCTGCCCCGTAGCTCCGGCAGATGGTACTGGGGTAAGTCCGGCAGATCTTACCGGGGTGAAACTTTTTTCTATTTCACCAGGGCCAGTATTCCATTGTTCCATCATTCCAATTGTGACCTGCCCGCTCGTGCCCCAGGCCGCCTCGCCTTGCTTGGCTGGCGGGCGAGCTTGCAATGGCAGGCGGGGCGAAGCGAACTAACTTGTTGAAAAGTTACGTTTTCAACCACTGATATTTTTATTATATTATCATACCTTGACATTTTTTTTTCAGCAAGTTAAATAAAATTGGCTTTATTCGAGGTTGGCAATATGTATGAAGCCGTCTCTATGCGGGATTGCCTGAATTTTCATATCTGAATAAAGGATTGCTCTATGAATCAGGAGTTAACTCCGGAGGAAGAGGCGGCGCTAAAGCATGTTGCCTCAAAACTCGAATCCTATGAAGAGCAAAGAGGATATCTTATCCCAATCCTCCAGATGGTCCAGGAAACGCTTGCCTATCTTCCCCCTGAAGCCATAAAATTAGTTGCGGAGCACCTCCAAATTCTTGAATGTGAGGTTTATGGCGTTGCAACATTTTATAACCAGTTTCGGTTTCATCCCCCCGGGAAACATCCGATCAAGGTTTGTCTGGGTACTGCCTGCCATGTCAGGGGGGGTGGCATTATCCTTGAAAATTTTGAACGAAAGCTTGGCATTCATGCCGGTGAAACCACCCATGACAGAGAATTCAGTATTGAAAAAGTCGCCTGTGTGGGCTGCTGTGCGTTAGCGCCCGTGGCCGTTATTGATGAAACCGTTCATGGCCATATGGCGCCCAGCAAGGTGGAAGGGCTTCTGATGCGGATTGAAATAGAAAAAGAAATGGAAGAAAGAGCAAAGAAAAAAGATGAATCCGGCCAGTAATGAAAAAATAGATCAGCTATTCGACGCCATTTATAAAGAAGCCGAGAAACGTCGGAATGAATTCAAGGAGGATCCTGTTCCCAAAATACACATTGGCCTGGCCACCTGCGGCATTGCCTCCGGCGCCCTTGAAACCAAAAAAGCATTTGAAGAAGCGCTTGATGAATACAATATTGAAGCCCGTATCCATACGGTGGGATGTTTGGGACATTGCTATGCAGAACCGGTGGTTATCATAGACCACCCTGACTCGGGATTTCCACCGATTTTCTATCATGAGGTGAATGCGGGCAAGGCAAAAATGCTCGCGAAGCTATTTTTAAAAGAAGGAGATCCCCGATTCGAACACGTTTACGGGGCCATGGAAGAGAACGATCTGATTCCTTCGGTAATGGAGTTTACCCGATTTAACCGGGAAAAACGTGTGGTCATGGAAAAATGCGGGCATATCGATCCGGAAGATATTTACGACTACATTGCCCAAGGCGGATATTCAAGTCTTGTCAGGGCCCTAAAACTGAATCCCGATGAAATCATTAAAGAAGTGCAGAATTCCGGTTTGAGGGGAAGAGGGGGCGCCGGATTTCCCACGGGCAGAAAATGGGAACTGGCAAAAAATACCGGAGCGCAAGAAAAAATAGTCATCTGTAACGCAGACGAAGGAGACCCCGGCGCATATATGGACCGAACCATCCTGGAAAGCAATCCCCACCAGGTCATCGAAGGCATGGCCATTTGTGCGTATGCGGTGGGCGCAAAGAAAGCCATCATTTATGTCCGGGCGGAATATCCGCTTGCCGTCAAAATCGTCACAAAAGCGATCCGGCAGGCAACAGAACTGGGTCTTTTGGGTAAAGGGATTTTAGGAACCGATTTTGATCTTAAGATCGATGTGTTTCGGGGATCAGGAGCGTTTGTCTGTGGTGAGGAAACGGCACTGATCCGATCCATTGAGGGATATAGAGGCATGCCCCGTCACCGTCCACCGTATCCGGTTCAAAAAGGTCTGTGGAACAAGCCCACGGTAATTAATAATGTAAAAACCCTGGCCTCGGTTCCTCCTATTCTGGATCATGGCGCCGACTGGTACAGAGAAATCGGCACCGAAAACACTCCGGGCACCGCTATTTTCTCCGTGGTTGGCAATGTGGTTCACGCGGGTTTGGTGGAAATACCCATGGGCGTGTCTTTAAGATCCCTTATTTTCGATATCTGCGGCGGTATTCCGAATAACAAAAAATTCAAGGCCGTTCAGATCGGGGGACCGTCCGGCGGTTGTCTTAATGAAGCTTTTCTGGATACTCCCATTGATTTCGATTCTCTGACCGAAGCCGGGGCAATGATGGGATCCGGCGGCATGGTGGTCATGGATGAAGATACCTGCATGGTGGAGGTGTCCCGCTATTTTCTTGATTTCACCCAAAACGAATCTTGCGGGAAATGCACATTTTGCAGAATTGGGACCTACCATCTTCTTAAAATACTGGAGCGGTTAACAAGGGGCGAAGGTGAAGAAGGCGACATTGAACTGCTGGAGACGTTGAGTAAAGACATAAAAGCCGGGTCCCTTTGCGGGCTGGGCAAAACCGCCCCGAATCCGGTACTGACTTCAATTAAATATTTCAGGGAGGAATACGAAGCCCATATATATGAAAAGCGGTGTCCGGCCCTGATGTGCCGGCCCATGATTGCCTTTTATTTTGATTTGGACCTGTGCGCCCGCGGGTGTGATGCCTGTGCCACCTGCTGTCCGGTGGAGGCTGTATTTACCACCAGCAATCGAAAAAAGGGGGTTGACCAGGAGCTTTGTGTAAAATGTGGTGAGTGCATGGTGGCCTGCCCGCCGGAATATGACGCGGTTCGAAAGGTATCCCCTCCGCATCTGGTTCCCTATATAGAGAAGCCGCCGGAAAAAAAGAAAGAGGATTAGAAGGTATGCCTAAATTCCTGGTGGATAATAAAGAAATTGAAGCAAAACAAGGGGCAACCTTACTTAAGGCCTGCCTTGATAACCAAATCTATATCCCCAACCTCTGCTACCTGGAAGGCATTGATCCCCCTTCCGTGTCGTGCCGGATGTGTTTTGTTGAAATCGAGGGTGAAAGACAGCCGGTAACCTCCTGTACGGTTTTCGTTAAAGATGACATGGTTGTCAAAACCGACACCCCTGCGGTGCGTCAATTGCAACGAACCGCTCTTCGGCTTCTTTTGTCGGTTCACCATGTAGACTGTAAGAATTGTCAGGCCAATAAAAAATGCGAATTGCAGCGCATGGCAAAATTCTTAAAGGTAGGATTAAAGCCCAAAGGCCTGGGCATACACCTAAAAGAAATAGAGATAGACCGGAGTCATCCTTTTTTGGATTATTATCCCAATCGATGTGTGTTGTGCGGCAAATGTGTACATGTGTGCCGTGAAAAGAACGGCCAATCTGCTTTGACCTTTTCAAAGCGGGGATTTGATACGGTCATAAGTTTTTACGGAGTAAGGGATCTGTCAACACTTAAGTGTGAAAACTGCAATGCCTGTATTGATATCTGCCCGGTGGGCGCCCTTATCTTCAAGGAAGCCCAAAAAGAATCTGTTCCTAATCTCCAGGGGGCGGAGGACCCCAACACTGCCTAAAGTTTGAATCAAACGCTACGGCTCCTTTATGATTTTTATAACTTTCGGCCGATATTCGTCCTTTTTGGCCAGCTTGTTTCCCATTGATTTTACGAATATAATGATGAGCCCGAAAAACAGAAAACCGGTAATTACCGACAATGCTGATGCGTCGAAATTAAAAAAAGGCGCCATTTTATTGCCGATAAAGGCGCCCGCCATTAAGAACAGAACCGGCAATACATAAAGCATAAAAGTAGCTTTTAACAACGGGGATGTTTCAAAGCTAATCATGACCTTTTCACCAACCTTTGCCCCGGCATAATTAATCGCTTCCACTTCCATTTCCCTGCCCCCACCCATGACATTACAGGAACTCCGTGCAGCACAGGCTTCACAGGCATGGGTTTTCGTGGTTTTTACCCATGCTGTCGTGGAATCAATCTTAGTTACAATACCTTTTTCAGTTGCCATAGTACGAGACTCGAAAATTTCATGAAGAATATCAAATAAATTTTTGGTATTAAAGCTTTTTGAAAATCGGATTACCTGAATGCGATAATATTTAAAAGGGCTAAAATGTTACAATTTAAAAAATAAATATGGGAAGAACTCTCTTTTTTAAATATTACACTTTTTGTTTAACCGTCAAGAGTCCTTTTCCAAGAACTGCTGAAGAATCAGGAACAAAAGAAAAGTTCAACGCAGAGAAGGATAATGGCGCGTTTTGGAAAGGTCTCGAGGCGGCACGCCGGATACGTACCGCCTGCCGTTAGAGATGGGTTTTATTTTACGACGGAGACCAAACTTGCTTTTACAAACTCACGGTTCAATCGGGCAATGTTGGATATGGAAATTTCCTTGGGGCATTCTGCTTCACATTCTCGTTCATTGCTACAGTTGCCGAAATAAAGCTCGTCCATTTTATTGACCATTGCCAGTGCACGATTCGCCGCTTCAGGTCTTCCCTGGGGCAAAAGTGCCAGTTGAGAAATCTTGGAGCCTGTAAAAAGCATGGCAGACGCATTGGGACAGGCGGCAACACATGCGCCGCATCCGATACAGGCAGCCGCATCCATGGCCAGTTCAGCGATTTCCTGTGCGATGGGTATGCTGTTGGCATCCGGAGCGCCTCCGGTGTTTACGGAAATATACCCCCCGGCAAGAATGATCTGATCAAACGCACCCCGATCCACCACAAGATCCTTTACGATGGGAAACGCCTTGGCACGCCACGGCTCTATTACAATGGTATCTCCGTTTGAAAAATGCCTCATATGGAGCTGGCAAAGGGTGGTCCCTTTTTCCGGGCCGTGGGAACGGCCGTTGATCACGGCGCCGCACATTCCGCAGATCCCTTCCCGGCAGTCATGATCGAATGCAATGGGATCTTTGCCGTCCAGAGTAAGCTGTTCGTTGACAACGTCGATCATTTCTAAAAAAGACATATCCGTTGAAATATTGGTCGCATGATATGTTTCAAAACCGCCTTTCACATGGAGCCCTTTCTGTCGCCAGACTTTTAAGGTTATATTTATGTTTTTGGTCACTTGTAACTCCTTTGCGTTAATTCCACGTTTTCAAAAACAAGCGGTTCCTTATGGAGTTCGGGATCCGTGTCATCCCCTTTATATTCCCATGCGGCCACGTGACAGAAATTCTCGTCATCGCGCATGGCCTCATGCTCTTCGGTCTGGTAGGCTTCGTTGAAATGACCGCCGCAGGATTCCTTTCGTTCAAAGGCATCCATAACCAGCAGTTCTGCAAACTCGAGAAAATCGGCCACCCGGCCGGCCCGCTCCAGGCTCTGGTTAAAATCTTCCGACGAACCGGGAACCATGGCATTTTCCCAGAACTCTTCTCGAAGTTCCTGAATAAGTTTTCTGGCTTTTAACAGACCGTCATCGTTCCGTGACATGCCGCAGTATTCCCAGAGAATGTGACCCAGCTGACGGTGAATATCATCCACGGTCCGTTTCCCGTTGATGGAAAGAAGCTTCTGGGTACGTTCGGTAACATAACGGGTCGCTTCCGTAAACGCCGGGTGATCGGTTGTAATTTCCGGACGGTCCGTGCCTGCAAGGTACCCGCCGACGGTATATGGAATAACGAAATAACCGTCCGCCAGGCCTTGCATCAGTGCACTGGCGCCCAGACGGTTGGCGCCGTGGTCCGAAAAATTGGCTTCACCCATGACAAAAAGTCCGTCAAGATTGCTCATCAGGTTGTAATCGACCCACAGGCCTCCCATGACATAATGAGACGCAGGGTAGATCATCATGGGCGTTTCATACGGATTGGAAGCGGTTATTTTTTCATACATCTGTAAAAGGTTGCCGTATTTTTGTTGGATCACCTCTTTGCCGTCCCGTTGAATGACATCGGCAAAGTCAAGGTATACTGCAAAACCGGTTTCCCCCACGCCTTTGCCCATATCACACTGGGCCTTGGCATTGCGCGACGCCACATCCCGGGGTACCAGGTTGCCGAAACTCGGATATTTTTCTTCAAGGTAATAATCCCTCTCAGATTCAGGAATCTGGTTGGGCTGCCGCTTATCTCCGGGGGGTTTCGGCACCCAAACCCGACCGTCGTTACGCAAGCTTTCGCTCATCAATGTCAGTTTGGACTGATAGGTTCCGTGGACCGGGATACATGTGGGATGAATCTGGGTGTAGCAGGGGTTGGCAAAAAACGCCCCTTTTTTATATGCCCTGAAGGTTGCGCTGACATTGGATGTCATGGCATTGGTGGAAAGGTAAAAAACATTGGCATACCCGCCCGTACACAGCACCACGGCATCGGCTGCATGACTTTCGATTTCTCCGGTGATGAGATTTCTGACAACAATGCCCCGTGCCTGTCCGTTGATCACCACGATGTCCAGCATTTCCCGGCGCGGGAACATCTTGACCTGGCCGACCGCCACCTGGCGCATCAATGAGCTGTAAGCTCCCAGAAGAAGCTGCTGACCGGTCTGGCCGCGAGCGTAAAATGTCCGGGACACCTGGGCGCCGCCGAAGCTGCGGTTGGCCAGAAGGCCTCCGTATTCACGGGCAAACGGTATGCCCTGGGCCACGCAATGGTCGATAATATTGTTACTCACCTGGGCCAAACGATGGACATTGGCTTCTCTGGCCCTGAAATCGCCCCCTTTGATGGTGTCGTAAAAAAGACGCCAGATACTGTCGCCGTCATTCTGGTAATTTTTGGCGGCGTTGATCCCGCCCTGAGCCGCGATGCTGTGAGCGCGCCGGGGGCTGTCCTGAATACAGAAGCTTTTTACGTAATAGCCGAGTTCGCCGAGGGATGCCGCGGCAGAACCGCCGGCAAGGCCGGTTCCCACAACAATAATAGTATATTTTCTTTTATTGGCAGGATTAACAAGCTTAAGTTCAAAACGGTGCTTGTCCCATTTTTCTGCAAGGGGGCCCGAAGGTATTTTTGCATCAAGGTGCATATTAAGCTCCTTATATTAATAGGGCAATATAAACAGGAATAAAACCAAAACCGATTCCCACAACCACGCTGAATACAATGCTCAATCCCCTGAGAAAGGGGGTATATTTCGGGTGATTGCCCCCAAGGGTCTGGAACGCACTCCAGAGCCCATGGCTCACATGAATCGCTGCAATGATTACCGCAACCATATAAATGAATATATAGGCCGGGTTTGCAAATGCATTCGACACCAGTTGAAACGTGGTGGTTTGGGTTTTATCCACAAAATGAAAATTTATCAGATGAAAAATAACAAACAGCAGCAGAATAAAACCGGTGTAGGGCATGGTTGCCGACCCAAGGGTCCGGCCGCCCGCACGTTTGTTGACCGAATATCTGACCGGCCGGGCTTTATAATTTTGATAAAAAAGAAGCATGCCGGTTAGAACATGTATGACGGCAAAAAATAAAAGCCCTAATTCTGCCAGGGTTACAAGAGGTCCTAATGAATGGAGATGCTCCACATACGAGTTAAAGAAATCTTTACCGCCGTATATGGTCAGGTTGCCGGCAAGATGTATGGTCAGAAAACAGCAGAAGCC
>JBARSG010000143.1:0-2290 GCA_049644625.1 Desulfobacterales bacterium
GGAAGAAAGAAGAGACTCGATTTTTTATGTACTGAGTTGGGCCTTGCTGGGGCCGATGTTTCAAACATTCGTTACCAATTATTACACCGAACCGTCTCTGCGATTTTAGAGGCCAAAAAGTACAATGCATCCCATGCGCTGATGCTGGTGCACTCCTTCAGCCAAAAAGATGAGTGGTTTGAAGATTACACTTCATTTTCGGCGTTGTTTTGCATAGATGCAAAAATGAACCGAATCCATTCTGCTTCTAAAATTGACGCTATTCAACTCTATTTGGGGTGGGTAAAAGGCGATCCCAAGTATTTGGAAAAATAGCAGGAGAACAAAAGTGATTAAGGTCAAACCTTGATCATTGATTAAAAGAGTATAACATACAGCACGCATTTTAAGAGCCGGGAGATTAAATGTCTCTTGCCCAATACCTCAAAACTTTTTCCCGCCTGCGCACTTACAAAGACCGTAAAAAGTGGTCTGCACTCACCAGAATTGGGGTCACATCTTGATTAGTGATTAACTGAATTGGGGTCACATCTTGATTAGTGATTAACTGTTGACAATAAAAGGCCGTTAATGGTAATTTCGTATCATGGCAAATAGAATTTGAAGGTGCTCTTTATCATGTCCTTTCACGTGGGAATGAGCAGCGGGACATATTCTGGGACAACGAAGACCGAGTATCCTTTTTGAATTGTTTGGGTGAGATGTCGGCACGTTTTGAAACCGACATATTCGCCTATGTATTGATGGGCAACCATTATCACATTTTGCTCCGGACCAACCGTGCCAATCTGTCCAAAGCCATGCAATGGATGGGGGCGACCTATACGCGGCGATTCAATAATAGACATCTTCGATCGGGTCATTTGTTTCAGGGCCGATTTAAAAACATCATTGTCCAAAATGATGCCTATCTTATGCAGCTTTCGTGTTATATTCACCGAAATCCGTTAAGAGCCGGGATGGTCAAACGTGTGGCAGAGTATACATGGAGCAGCTATCCAGCCTATGCCTATGGTAAGGCACATCCAAAATGGTTGAATCTGGATTTAATCCTATCACAGTTTAGCACTAATAAGGAACGTCATCGATTATACCGGGAAAAAGTACAACGATACTCAAAAGAAGAAAAGCGACTATGGGAAGATTTTCGCCATGGTTTATATCTGGGAACGCGTGAGTTTGTCGAAAGCCTCAAATCAGCCTTTTTAACGGATAATGCCCATGCTGAAATCCCACAACAGGCCAAAATGTTAAGGTTAAGTAATCCTAAAGCACTTTTGGAGAAAGCCGCCAGTATTTTAGACTGCAATGTGATAGATTATAGGCGCTCTTTAAGAATATCCGAACAACATAGAGACAACCGCGATTTATTGATTTACCTGCTGTGGGAAACCGGTTTGTATAAAAACCAGGAAATAGGAGATCTTCTGGGACTGACCTATTCTTCGATCAGCCGCCGGGCAAATATCACTCATGCAAGAATGTCCAAGGACAGCAAATTTAAAAAACAATTCAAGCAACTTAAATCACAAATCAAGATGTGACCCCATGCCCCACTCAGGCTCTCGGCCACAGTGCCATTCGTGCCGGATACGATGTGTTATTTACCACCGTCTCAAAGATGCTCTCTCAGCTTAACGCTGCCCGGGCAAATAACGGCTTTGACCGGCAGTTCGCAAAGTTCGCATCGGTGAATCTGCTCATTATCGATGACTTTGCCCTTAAACCGCTAAAGGGCGCCCAGGATGAAGACTTCCACGATGTCATCGCGGAACGCTATGAAAGAAAAAGTACCATCGTGACCTCCAATCTGGATATTCCGGAATGGACCGATGCCCTCCCCAATCGTATTCTGGGAGCTGCCACCATCGACCGGCTGCGCCATGGCGCTTACAAGGTCGTGCTGGAAGGAAAAAGCTACCGTTCCCCTCGGACGGCATCAAAATTACAACCTAAAAATTGTCAAAGAACGGATAAAAAACCACCCTCGAAAGGAGGTGAAAAACACTAATTTGAAAAGGCTGTCTGAAATCGTTTTTGGGCTTATTTAATGGCTCCATTACGGCGATCATGGGTGGCTCCATTAAGGTGATCATTGACAGGAAGTGAATAGCAGCAACATTCGGCATATTTGATTTTTGAATTGCTCAAAAATAAATCCTAAAAAGTTGCGATCACTGACTTAATTCGGTAAATATCAATGGTCTAAAATACTTGAGATATCGTTTTTTCAATGGGGCAAATCCATTTTTCCGGGGTTTGCCCTTTTTGCTTTTATGGTATATGTAAT
>JBARSG010000144.1:0-2854 GCA_049644625.1 Desulfobacterales bacterium
CCACCGCCGTATCCTCCTCGGCCACCACCTTGTCCTCCTCTGCTACCGCCGTATCCTCCTTTGCCACCGCCGTATCCTCCTCTACTACCGCGACTTTCGGTGCGAGGGCGAGCCTCATTCACGTTAAGCGCTCTTCCTTTTAGCTCTTTGCCATTTAGGCCATCGATTGCAGACTGCCCTTCAGCTTTAGAGGCCATCTCCACGAATCCAAATCCTTTTGATTGACCACTACGCTTGTCTTTTATAATGGTAACGGATTCAACCTGCCCGAATTGTTCTAAAGCCAGCCGTAAGTCCTCTTCGGTGACCTCGTACGACAAATTTCCTACATAGATCTTCATTCTAATCTCCTTTTGTAATAAATTATAAATTTTCACATCGCCTAACCATCTGGGGTAACCTGCCGCAAACACCGCAGGGTGCAAAACTTTGCAAATCATCATACTTAAATGGGGAACACTGCATTTGAAAAACCGCCGCGCTGTTTGCGGTCAGGTTGACCCCATTTATACTAGATACCACAATCTAATTAAACCCATAGCTAAAGGAGGCAAAATGAAATTCTACAAAGAACAACACAAATACTATTGCGGTATCGATCTGCACGCTAGAATAAAATCGTTGAAAAGATTTTATATTAAGCGGCAGTGCCGTGTTACATAAAATCACGCCCGTGATTTTATCTCTATAGATGATTGCCCTCCTCTTTCCTTCGGCAAATAATCCTCTCTTACGGGGGAAAACACTTCAATACCCACCGAGTCTTCAAGGATTTCCGCACCATGTTCAACACCACTCGGAATACACCAACTATCGCCAGGCATCACGTCGTATTCTTCCGAGCCAATTGAAAGACGAATTCGGCCATTTACGAGGTAACCAGTCTGTTCATGGGGGTGGGAATGTTTAGGTAACCGACTGCCTTTTTTCAGCAAGAACTCGGTCATCAAGGTCCTTTCCCCGTATACTAGCGTCTTCTGTGAGATTCCCGGAATGGCAAGAGTGTATCCACTTTCACTGTGTTTCTGGTACATACTCGATTTCCTTTCTATCTGTGCGATTTCCTTAGGCCTGACCAACAAACCCCGCGGTTAGCGCAGTTTGCCTTTTATTAATAGGCGTTTAATAAGCCTCAGGCTTATAAATTAAGAAGCATGATCCCATGAAAACGGGGAGTTGCCATCATGTTTCATTACTATTGCAAACAGTTTTTGGAATATTGCCAACTGGCCGATTTCTCAGTACGTTCCATCCAGGCTTTAACCATCCTGCTGAATGAATTTAAAGCCTTCCTGAAATCTCAAAGAATCCGGTCAGTTAAAAAGATCACTTATCAACATCTGATCAATTTTGAGAATCAGGGGATCGTCCCTAAAATTATAAGACTCCACCCATCTATCAGAGAAACTTATAATTTTAGGGGCGTTATATATTAAATTGTCAAAAGGTTATACACAGTTACCTTGTCATCTATTATTTAAATTCACAATCTTTGTTTTATCCTTTACAAACATGAATAGTCCCATTGAAATTATCGATAATGCAAATCCATAAGCAAACGTTGATTCTGGACTTATTTTATCCCACAGCAAGCCAGCAATAAATCCACCCGGAAGTGCGATCAGCCCTATTGCTGTATGAAATGTTCCTAATGAAGTTGCTTTTAGGTGCATCGGTGCTAAATCTACTACAAATGCTCTTTGAACACCATCGATCATCGCATAGAATATCCCATAAGTAACAAAAAATAACAGTATGGTATAAATATTTGAAGTAAATATCAAGCCAATGGAGGTTATTGCAAATACTAAATAGCCCATTATCAAAATTGGCTTTCTTCCGATTTTATCAGATAATATTCCAAAAGGTATTATGCAAATAGTATAAACGATATAAAATAGAACATAGAGAAGGATTGCCATATTATCAGCCAATCCTATGTTTTGCGCCCTTAACAATAGAAAGGCATATCCAAAATGCCCTAAGGCAAATATTGAACAAACGATTATAAATAGTCTTAAGTTTGCAGGTAATTCCTTAAAACTCAACTTAATTGGTGTTTCTTTTGCTTCTATCTTTACAGGGGCATTTTTTTCTTGGATAAATAAAATGGCAAATACAGCGATTATTGAGGGAACAAAAGCAAATAGGAAGATATTTCGATATCCAAAAGTTGGAAGGAGTAAAAAAGCTAAAAGTGCTCCTAAGACTGAACCAATACCATCCATAGCCCTATGAAATCCATAAGCCTTCCCCCTAACGCTTTCATCACAGGATTCAGCCACAAGTGCATCTCTTGGAGCGGTTCTTAAGCCTTTGCCAATTCTTTCTATTACCCTGATAAAAAGAACAAAAGCCCAGGCATTGGCAAGAGCAAATAATGGTTTTGTTATAGATGACAGGGAATAGCCAAACAAGACAAAACGTTTCCTTTTTTTTATTTTGTCAGACCAATAGCCAGATACAACTTTCAATAAAGAAGCTGTTGTTTCTGCGGCACCTTCAACAATACCAACTACATAAGCGCCAGCACCCAAGACGGTGGTCAAGAATAAAGGAATTAAAGGAAAGACCATCTGGCTACTGAGATCCGTAAATAAACTAACTAATCCCAAAATAAATATGTTTTTAGTAATACCTTTGAATATTTGGATTTGTTTGCCCTTCTTCATTTTTATCTCTATATAGTGTACCCTAATGTTGCAAAAGTCGAGGGTGCTGCAGATCCAAGGCGTCAAGGGTGCAGCTGTAGTAGTTTACCGCAAGCCCTTGACAACGCTGGAGATGCGGTGCCATCGGCTTTCCCGTAGGGTAAATAACATGGCTGCTTTGCACTGATTTCAGGATGCCATCT
>JBARSG010000145.1:0-23379 GCA_049644625.1 Desulfobacterales bacterium
TCTATTTTTAGCTTCATACCCAAAAGCAGACCCATGCCGCGAATATCCTCAATCAATTCATGCCTGTCTTTCAACCATGAAAGCCTTTCCTTAAAATAAGCTCCTATTTTTTTGCAATGATCGATTATATTTTCTTCTGAAAGCACCCGGACAACTTCAAGTGACGCCGCGGTGACAACCGGGGTGCCGCCAAATGTCGAAGCATGTGACCCCGGCCCGAAGGCATCGGCAACTTCTTCTCTGGCCAGCATGGCCCCTATGGGTAATCCATTGGCCAGGGCTTTGGCCAGGGTCATTATATCCGGCGCTATACCGAAATGCTCGTAGGCAAAAAGTTTGCCGGTACGTCCCATCCCCGTCTGAATTTCATCAAAAATCAAAAGAATGCCGGTTTCGTCACAAGTCTGCCTTACGGCCTTAAGGTATTCGGGATCAGGACAGCGAACCCCCCCCTCGCCCTGGATCGGTTCTATTAAGACAGCGCATGTGGATGGGCCGATTTTGCTGCGCAATGCGCTAATGTCATTAAACGGCACATAGTCAAAGCCTTCAAGCACGGGTTCGAATCCTTGTTTTATTTTATCCTGTCCGGTTGCGGAAAGGGTGGCCATGGTCCGTCCGTGAAAAGAATGCTCCATGGAGATGATTCTGTATCTCCCGTTTTCCCCTTTTTCCTTGAAATATTTTCTGGCCAGTTTAATGGCGGCCTCATTTGCTTCAGCACCGCTGTTACAGAAAAATACCCGGTCGGCAAAGCTGTTTTCCGCAAGCCAGTATGCCAGATCTACCTGGGGGATTGTATAATAAAGGTTGGACACATGAAAAAGGGTGTCCGCCTGCATGGAAAGTGCTTTTGAAACTCCCGGATGTGCATGGCCGAGATTGCATACGGCAATTCCGGCAACAAAATCGGTATATTTTTTACCCTGTGTATCCCAGAGCGTACATCCTTTGCCTTTTGCTATGACAATGGGAAATCTTTTATAGGTTTTTGCGATAACCCGATCTGCTTTTTTAATTATCTCTTGAGTCATTGTGAACCCTTTCCGTCAATCATATGGTTACCTCTGTGCCGATCCCTTTATCGGTAAAAAGCTCAAGTAATAAGGCATGGCGCTTGTTGCCGTTTATAATGTGAACCTTTCCAACTCCGTTTTTCAGCGCCTCTAAGGCACATTCGATTTTAGGGATCATCCCTCCCGAAATGGTTTTTTCTTCCACCATCTGATTGATGTTCTCTGCGCTAATTGAAGAAATGAGGGACCCTGAAGCATCGAGAACGCCATCTACATCGGTTAGCAAGATCAATCGGCCTGCTGAAAGGGCTATGGCAATACTGCTTGCAACCAGATCTGCATTTATGTTGTATGTTTCACCGGATTCCCCGGCCCCGACCGGTGCGATAATAGGAATAAAATCCTGTTGGGTCAGCGTATTGATGATCCCCGGGTTAATATGGGTAACCTCACCCACCAGGCCCGGATCGATGATCTCCGGCGGCTTATCCTTATCCTCGTGATGAACGATATGAAGTTTTCTGGCACGAATAAGCCCTCCGTCCTTACCGGTCAACCCCACAGCCTTACCCCCTTGCTGATTGATCTGAGCAACGATCCCCTTGTTTACTTTGCCCCCTAAAACCATCTCCACAACGTCCATGGTCGCCTCATCCGTAAGACGCATCCCTTTTACAAACCTTGAATCCATCCCCATGCGTTTAAGGACCGAGTTGATCTGCGGACCGCCTCCGTGAACAACAACCGGATTCAGTCCCGTAAATTTCATTAACGTAATATCCCGGGCAAAATCCTCCTTCAACTGCTCGTCGACCATGGCATGGCCCCCATACTTTATCACCAGGGTCATACCATAGAACCGGCGAATATACGGCAGGGCCTCAATCAGTATATCGGCAACATTCGAGTTCATATTCGTTATCTTTTTTCCTTAAGTAAACTAAAGTTGATGGTCTTGTAAAAAACTATTTTTTACAAAATATACCGGCTGAGATCCTCGTCATCTTTGATGTCCTTTAACTTGTCTTCCACATACTTTTTATCGATGACTATTTTCTTTTCGCGCATATCCGGTGCTTCAAAAAGGATATCTTCCAGCATGCACTCCATGAGGGTATAAAGCCTCCTGGCACCGATGTTCTCGGTCATGTTGTTAACCTCTTCAGCAATCCTGGCTATTTCTTCAATAGCTTCATCCTCAAAAACAACATCAACACCTTCGGTCTTTAAAAGAGCCATATATTGAAGGATTAAAGCATTTTTGGGTTCCGTGAGTATCCTTACAAACTCCTTCTGACCCAAAGCGTCCAGTTCAACCCTTATGGGGAACCGGCCCTGGAGCTCCGGAATTAAATCCGAAGGCTTGACGGTATGAAAAGCCCCGGCAGCAATGAAAAGAATATTGTCTGTCTTGACCGGGCCGTACTTTGTTGTAACCGTGCTCCCTTCTATAACGGGCAGAAGATCCCTCTGGACCCCTTCCCTGGACACGTCGGGACCGTGGGTGCCGTCTTTTCCGGCAATTTTATCAATTTCATCAAGAAAAATGATTCCCGACTGCTCGACTTTTATAATGGCCTCTTTTACCACCTTGTCCATATCTACCAGGTTCTGAGCCTCTTCAGCCGCCAGCATCTCCATGGCTTCGGGTACTTTTACCTTGCGACGCTTTGTACTTTTGGGAAGAAAACCGCCGATCATATCTTTAAAATTAATCCCCATCTCCTCCATACCGACGTTGGAGAAAATTTCCACCATAGGCATGGTTCGCTCTGACACGTCAAGATCAACGTATCGATTGTCCAGTTTCTCCTGGCGAAGCATTTTTCTGAGCTTTTCCCTTGTGGGAGAAAATTCATCGCTTTTGGATGTTACAAGTTCAAACTGTGTCTCCTTTGAATCTTCACGCTTCTGTGTGGGCTGCACTCCTCCTTTTGGAAGCAAAAGATCCAGCATCCTCTCTTCGGCAATCTGCCATACTTTTTCTTTTACAGCCTCCTGCTCCTTTGATTTAAGTGCATTGACCGTAAGTTCGAGAAGATCTCTTACCATAGATTCAACATCCCGTCCCACATATCCTACTTCCGTAAACTTGGAAGCCTCAACCTTAGTAAATGGAGAATCGGTTAAATTTGAAAGCCTTCTGGCTATCTCTGTCTTCCCTACCCCGGTGGGACCGATAAGGATAATATTCTTGGGAACAATTTCGTCTCGAAGATTTTCCGGGACCTGCTGCCGGCGCCAACGATTCCGTAAAGCAATGGCAACAGAACGTTTCGCCCGGTGCTGTCCAATGATATATTTATCAAGTTCTTGAACGATTTGGTTTGGTTTTAGACTGCTCATTTTTTGTTTACTACCTGTTATGGATAATTTAACGTCTCGGAATTTCTACAACTTATCTGCGCTGGGTTACAACTCTTCAATCGTGATCGTATCATTTGTAAATACGCACAGGGAAGCAACAATTTTCATTGCTTCTTTAACAATATCAACAGGATCCATATCCGTATTTCTTATCATGGCTTTTGCCGCCGCCTGGGCTCCCATGCCTCCGGACCCTATACCCATAAGGCCCTCGTCCGGTTCAATCACATCACCGTTTCCCGAGATAACAAACATGTTTTTATCGTCCACCGCAATCATGATGGCTTCCAGACGCCTCAAATACTTGTCGGTACGCCAGTCCCGTGCCAGTTCAACGGCACTGCGAGTCAGGTTCCCGTTATACCGCTCGAGCTTTTTTTCCAGCCGTTCGGAAAGGTTTAAGGCATCGGCAGTGGCGCCGGCAAATCCCACAATTATTCTGTCATTGTAAATCCTTCTGACTTTTTTTGCTTGATGTTTTATAACAGTATTATTCAATGTAACCTGGCCGTCACCGGCTACAGCCACTTTGCCCTTATGCCTGACGGCAAGAATTGTTGTGCCATGAAATTTCATCGGTTTATTTTTGCTCCTATGTTATCGTCTCGGGTGCGCTTTATCATAGGTTTCCATTAATCTGTCGATACTTACATGAGTATATTTCTGAGTAGTAGAAAGGCTTTTATGGCCCAACAGCTCTTGCACCACCCTCAAATCCGCCCCTGCATCGAGTAAGTGGGTTGCAAATGAATGGCGCATGGAATGAGGTGAAACCGGTATTAACAATCCGCATTCTTTTGCTGTCTTTTCCAGAATACGCGCGATGGAACGGGTGGTAAGGCGACCCTTGTTTTTGTTTAAAAAAAGCGGCGTATTTTCGTCAGTGCGTATGCCGGCTTCGATTTGCAACCTTTTTCTGTAATCGGAAATAGCAGTTAACGCCTTTCTGCCCACAGGCACAATCCGTTCCTTGTTCCCTTTTCCAAGCACGCGGATCACTTGCTTTGTAAAATCAACATCAAACATATTCATACCGGCAAGCTCCGAAACCCGTATGCCGCTCGAATAAAGGGTTTCGAAAATTGCACGGCTCCTTAAACCAAAAAGCGTATCAGTGCTTATGGAATCGAGCAACCTGAAAATGTCATCAACAGGGAGGTAGACCGGGATCGTTTTTTGCTGTTTTGGCGTTAAAATCGAATCAAGGGGGTTATCCAGAATAACGCCGCGTTTGACGAGGTATCTGAAAAAAGAACGGATGGCTGAAAGCTTCCGCGCTATGGTAACCCTTTTGTTCTTTTTGTGTAAAAATCCCAGATACCCCCTTATCAGCAACCCATCCACCTGATCCGCAGTAAAATTATCTATAGAATTTTGGTTCTTCTTCCCTGAAAAGCGTTCTTTATAAATAAATGATACAAACTCTTTGAGGTCGTGAGAGTAAGCACGGCACGTATTTGCAGAGTATCCCTTTTCAGAGGAAAGGGACTCGATGAAAGATCTTATCTGATTCTTCAAAGAAAGTGAAATCATCAAAATCAAGCGGCTCTACGTGTCTTTTTCTTCAGTTTGGTGATTCGGCGCCGGTAAATTTTTGCCATTTTATGATCATTGTTGTTAATGGTTGCTTCTCGCCCCACTTTCAGCGCTTTAATCTTTTTTTTAATTTCCCGAACTGAGGAATCACTTTTTTTCGGTAAATCTTCTGTTATCCCTTTCGCCTTTTTTATTGCGCTGATGAGTTCAGCCTTATTCATTCCATAAACACCTGTTATATCAGGCAGTTGTTTGCCAACCCCCCTCAATTCCTTGGCCGTCATTTTCTCCAGCGGTTTTTCTTTGGTCTCTTTTTTCTTTTCACCCATATTCCGCAGATCTCCTTTTCTATCCTTTGTTTTAAAAGCACAAGCGGAGGCTGGAAAACCCCCGCTAAAAAGATAATTTGTTAACAATTTTTACATATTATGTCAATAAATAGATGACCGTTATTCCCCAACCCCCTTTTTTTCTTTATCTATTATCGCAAGAAACGGCTTAAAAAGTTCCAGGGGGAACGGAAAGATCGTGGTTGTATTCTGCTCAGCAGATATCTCACGCATGGTCTGGAGATATCTTAGCTGCAATGCCACGGGATGGTCACGTATAATCTCAGCAGCCTGGGCCAGCTTGTTTGCCGCCTGAAATTCACCCTCGGCATTAATTATCTTGGCACGCCGTTCCCTCTCCGCCTCAGCCTGCTTGGCCATGGACCGCTGCATTTCCTGGGGCAAATCAATATGCTTAAGCTCCACTGTTGTGACCTTAATTCCCCACGGATCCGTGTGCATATCCAGAATTTCCTGAAGCTGAGAATTAATCTTTTCCCTTGCGGACAACAGCTCATCGAGTTCCGCTTGACCGCATACGCTCCGTAACGTTGTCTGTGCCAGCTGTGACACTGCGTAATTGTAATCTTCCACTTCGATAACCGCTTTTATGGGTTCAATGACCCTATAATAGATAACGGCATTTACCTTTACGGAAACATTGTCCTTGCTAATAACGTCCTGGGGATCGACATCCATGGCCACAAGACGCATACTCACCTTTACCATTTTGTCAACAACCGGAATAAGGATAATCAGCCCGGGCCCTTTTGCCTTTATCACTCTGCCGAGCCTGAATATAACTCCTCGTTCATACTCGTTTAAAATACGTATGGCCGCAGACAGAAAAAAAACAGTCAGTACAAGTATAGCGATTGTTGTATACATTATACGCTCCTTTCAACCGGTTCCACTTCAAGGACAAGATTGACGATCTTTACAACCCGGACCCTGGCGCCGGTTTGGATTGGATCTTTTGAGGTTGCTTTCCACAGTTCTCCGTGCACAAACACCTTGCCCTCAGGCATGAGAGATTCTCTGACCACTCCGATCTCCCCGATCAGGCCCCGTGCGCCGGTTCTCGGTTTAGACAGATGTGATTTAAAGACAAGACCTGAAACAACTACAAAAAAGCCTGAAATCAGAACAAGGGTGGGTATGAGCACTTCCCATGACAGTCTCATACCGGTGCCGCTGTTTTCAAATAACATAATAGAGCCGAGCAAAAGCGAAGTAATGCCCGCTATACTCAAAAGCCCGTAACTTGCGATCTTCATCTCCATAATGAAAAAAATAAGGGCAAGAACGATAAGGAGAAATCCTGCATAGTTAACCGGTATGGTCTGAAACGCAAAGAAAGCCAGGATAATGGAAATTCCACCGACAACCCCGGGAAGAACAGCGCCGGGGTGTGACAATTCAAAGTAAAGACCGGCAAGGCCGATCATCATAAGAATATACGCAATATTGGGATTGCTGATGGTCTTTAAAATTTTAGTCCTTAAATCCTCTTTCAGTAAAGTCTTTTTTACATTTTCGAGTTTTAAAACCCCTTTGTCTTGGATTTTGCGGCCGTTGATCTGACGGATCAGATCATCTATGTCTTTTGCCACAATATCTATGACATTTGCTTTTAGGGCCTCGGTTTCCGTCACGGAAACGCTTTTTCGGACGGCCTTTTCAACCCAATCGGCATTTCTTCCCTTTTTTTTGGCGATGCTCCTTGCATAGGCCGCCATGTCATTTATCACCTTTTCGGACATGGCGCCGCTGATTTCCTTGCCGCCGGCTCCCACCGGATGCGCAGCACCGATGTTTGTTCCCGGCGCCATGGCTGCAATGTCTGCCGCCATGGTGATCATTACGCCTGCGGAAGCGGCCCTGGCCCCGCTCGGGGCCACATAAATCACAACCGGGACCTTGCTTGCAAAAATTGCCATTACAATTTCACGCATGGATTCGGCAAGACCACCCGGCGTGTCAAGCTCGATGATAATACATGAAACGCTTTCCTCCGAAGCTTTGGTAATCCCTTTTTTTAAAAAACCGGCCGCCGCCGGACTGATGGGACCCGACATCTGGATAACATAGACCTCATTTACTGCTGCAACACCATTTCCGGGACAGCAGAATAAAAACAGCGACAGTGCTAATATAATATGTATATATTTCATATTCAAAGTTTCATGACATACTGAAATAATTAAACCACAAAATTTACAAATAAACACCTAAGTATCCAATACCTTCATCAATTTTTTCATATCTTCCCAGACATCACGCTTTTTGCCGGGGTTGCGAAGAAGGTAGGCCGGGTGATATGTGGGCAAAACCCGTATCCCGTTATAATCATGAAAACGCCCTTTGAGTTTTGAAATAGGCATTGTTGTGTCAAGCAGTGCCTGTGCGGCAAACGCCCCCAGGGCACATATAACATCCGGCTTTATGGTCGCAAGCTGACGCTTTAAAAAAGGCAAACATACCTCTATCTCGTCCGGCAGAGGATTTCTGTTACCCGGAGGGCGACACTTTATGATATTACATATATAAACCTGATCGCGGGTATACTTTATGGCCTCTATTATCTTTGTAAGAAGACGGCCGGCAGCCCCTATAAACGGTTCCCCTTTTTGATCCTCATCATAGCCCGGCCCTTCGCCCACAAATACCAGTCTTGCATGAGGATCACCGGCGCCAAAGACAATATTTTTTCGGCTTTCTGAAAGCCGACAGCGGCGACATTCACCCAGATCGATTCGAATCGCCTCCAGGGTTTCCGGTGAACGTACCTGTTTATGTCCCCAAGATTCCATTATGTTAAGGCTTTCCTTTGAACAGTCAAATCCACGGCAACCGGTTTGGGATAGAAATCGGAAGGTTTCGCAGAGTTCTTCTATGGCCGTATCAAAATCGCTTTTATAAGACATTTGTATCAGCAGGTTTTTGTTTGTGGCTACCTGTCCTTATTATTCGATCCAGAAGAATATGGGCGACATCATCTTTTTGCATTTCAGGAATAGATTCTTTTGTGCCGTCTCTATAAAACAGGGTCACCGTATTGGTGTCAACACCAAAACCCGAAGCGGGACGCCCCACAAGATTTCCCACAATAATATCAAGATTTTTTTCAACCAGTTTTTTTTCGGCATACGCTTCAAGGTTTTCCGTTTCCGCAGCAAACCCAACGAGTATACGGTCTTTTTTTCTCCTCCCAACCTCTTTCAAAATATCCTGGGTTTTTTCCAGTGGCAAAATGAGTTCATCCTTTCCTTTTTTGATCTTCTGTCCGTAGGGCTCCTTTGGGCGGTAATCAGAAACCGCTGCTGTCTTAATAATTATTTCAGAATTTTTCATGTGGTCAAATACGGCAAGAGCCATGTCCCGAGCCGTGTCGACCCTGACCACCGTCACGTTATTTGGATCGGGAAGACTTGTGGGGCCGGTTATCAAAACAACATCGCCTCCCCTTTGTTCTGCAGCCCTTGCAACCGCAAAGCCCATCTTGCCGGAAGAAGGATTGCTGATGAACCGAACCGGATCGATAAATTCGCGAGTCGGACCGGCGGTTACCAGTATCCTTTTACCTTTCATATCTTTGGGCGAAAGATAGAACAACAGTCTGTCAAGTATATCTTCGGGTTCAGGAAGGCGGCCGGGTCCGGTAGTGCCGCAAGCAAGCTCCCCTGATTCCGGTTCTATGACAAAATGCCCATCGGATTTGAGTCTCTCAAGATTCCTCCGGACCGCTTTTGTTTCAAACATATTCGTGTTCATGGCAGGGCAGATGATCACCGGACATGTTACCGCCAGAATGAAAGTGCTCAGCGCATCATCGGCAATCCCGTGGGCGATCTTGCCGATAATATTTGCCGTTGCCGGTGCAATAATCACCGCATCCGCTTGATTCGCCCAATCAATGTGTCTGATGGAGGCATCATCGACCGTTTCAAAGAGACCGGTACAGACCGGTTGACGCGATAAGGCCCAAAAAGTTAGCGGCTTCACAAACTCTGATGCGTTTTTAGTCATAATGACCCTGACGTTCGCCTCCTCCTTGATAAGGAGCCTTAAAAGCTCGACGCTCTTGTATGCGGCAATCCCTCCGGATACCCCCAGTACGATATTTTTATTATTGATTATACGTTTCATTTCTCGCCATCGATATAATTTTTTAATTTCTTAATTTTTTGCATGCCGTTATACTTTAGCAAAAGATCGATCCATTCACTAAACAGCTTGAAAAGAGTCTCTCGATCTTTATCAAAGCCCTTGCTCTCAATTTCGGAAAGCGCATCAATAAGATCCTGGCGACCCGGGTCTTTTTTCAATAGGTGGTTATAGATTTCTGCCGCTTTACCCAAATTGCCCTGCCCGGCATAGACTTTTGCCATTGTCCGGGTATAAAATACGTCATCTTTCATCAATTTTATTTAGCTGTTCTACCTTTCTTTACCTTGATTACAACCTCGTCTTTACCGATCACGCCAAGTTCCTTCCGGGCCAGATTCTCCACATATTCGGGATCAGTCTTTAATCTTTCTATTTCGCGACATAAGAAAAGGTTTTGCTGGATCAGTTCAGTATTTTTTTTTAACAAACCGTCTCTTTCCGCTTTCAGCCGGTTTAAATCGGCAAGACCATTCTCACTGAATAAAATAAACATTAGCAAAAAAAACACTAGCACTATTGCAGCAGCAAGCAGAATGTTTTTCTTTGAAATCACTTTTTATCTTTCCCCTTCCCGGCTAATGCCAGGACATTTCTTAGTTCCGTGCTCTTAAGCAATAAGGAAAAAGAACCATAGAGAACCAACCCGGTCACGATACTTCCCATGAGACCGAAGAAAAGGCCGGATAATGTCCCGTCCTCCGGGGGAATAATCAATAACGCAGTGGCCCAGACAACAGCGCCCATAATCCCTGAACAAATCATTGTTTTACAGGCGGACTCGGTAATACTCTTCAAGCCCAGCGCACCGAGTTTTGTCTTCAAGGCCCGAACAAGAAGTCCCAGGTTCAACATTGACGCAAGGGACGTTGAGAGCGCAAGCCCGCCGTGTCCCATGGGTCCCATAAGAATGACTCCGAGTATGATATTGGCGCAAACCGATACTATAGCCATTCGTACCGGCGTTTTTGTGTCCTGTAATGCATAAAACGTAGAAACAACGATCCGTACCGCTGAAAAAGCCCAGAGACCTATACTATAATACAAAAGCGCGTATGCAGTCAAACGCGTGGTTTCCGAATCAAATGATCCCCTTTTAAACAACAGTGCAACAATGGGTTCTCTTAAAACGATCAGGCCGACCATTGAAGGGATAGTGATAAAAAAAACCATTTTCATGGCGTATGAAAAAGTATCTCTGACCGCCTGCAAATCTTTTTCAGCCGCCTGCCTGGAAAGACTTGGCAGAACAGCAGTGGCAGTGGCTATCGCAAATATTCCGAGTGGAAACTGTACCAGGCGGTCAGCATAATAAAGATATGAAATACTCCCTTGGGCCAGTAGCGATGCAAGCAGGGTCCCCACCAGAATGTTAATCTGATAGACAGCAGCACCGAATATGGTTGGGACCATGAGCAGACCGACCTTTTTTAGACCGGGGTGGTACATATTTGCTTTTTGCCAGAAATAAAATCCCTTTTTTATAAGAAACGGCACCTGGAGTGCGAGTTGCAGAAATCCTCCGATCAGAACCCCGATGGCAATCCCGGTCACAGGATCAGCCATGTGAGGTGCAATTAAGAATACCGAGCCTATTATGGAAATATTCAATAAAACCGGTGCCAGGGCCGGTGCGGCGAAATGACCGAGAGCATTAAGTATTCCCATGCAGAGTGCAACAAGTCCGATGAAAAAAATATACGGAAACATGATACGGGTTAAAAAGACCGTAAGTGAATATTTTTCCGGTGACGCGACAAACCCGGGAGCAATAACCCGGATGATAAACGGAGACAGCAAAATACCTGCAATTGCGATGGCAACAAGCAACACGGAAAGGAGCCTTATGGCGGACTTTGCCATTTCAAAGGCATCCTCTTTCCCCCGCTGTGTAAGGTATTCGGTAAAAATGGGAATAAAGGCAACGCTTAAAGAACCTTCGGCAAAAAGCCTTCTTAAAAGGTTGGGAATTCTGAAAGCTACAAAAAAAGCATCCGAAACGAGCCCGGCACCAAAAAACCAGGCAATTACAACATCTCTTATGAAACCGAAAATGCGGCTCAATAAAGTTGCTGATCCAACAACACCCGCGGCTTTTGTCACACGGTGGTTTTCAGTGGTTGGCTGATTTGTTGATCGGTTCATTATTAATTTGACGTCTTGGAAATTTTACAACTTATCGAAAATACAGGTTTTTTAATGGCAACATGTTTATACCATCCATTACTCCACTATTCCAATTGGGGCGAAGCCCCTAAATTCGAATTGCCGAGTCAAAATAAAGCTTGACATATTTTCAGTGGATCTGTATTTAGATCATTTTTATTTATAATATTAGATTGAAAGGAGCTTATAACGTTGGTTATCCATAAATCTGCGATAAAACGTGCGCGCCAGAACGAGAAAAGGCGCCTGCGCAACAAATCTTCGAAAACAAGGATAAAGAATATCGTCAAAGGCGTACGACAAACTGTCAGCGAAAAATCGAATGAAGCAGCGCTGTCTGAACTCGATATTGCAAAATCTATAATAGATAATGCAGCAAAAAAGGGTGTGATCCACAGGAAAACCGCATCTCGAAAAATTTCCCGCCTTTCCAGACTTGTAAACACCATCTAAGCCTAGCTCGGATTTCTCACGGGCTAGCCGCCAGAAAGCTACACTGCAAAACAAAAGTGCCTTTGTTATGGCTGTGAGATGGATTTTTTTAAAAATCGGCGGTTAACCTGTTGAAAATATTTTCCGCAAGCCTTTTGGAAAGCCTTTTGATCGCAACCTTTTTAAGTTGTTCGGTGGCTTGTTTTTCAGACGATACTTTGTAGGCTTCGTTGTCTGAAACATCTTTTGCAGACCATATTACCCCGCCGGATTTATCCTTTAATTGCAAATCAAGTTTAAGTGTAACCCGTCTTTCATCGGAGGTATACTCCCCTTTGTGTGAAATTGTTCTTTCACTTATCGATTTAACAACACCGGTAAGAATTGCATCGGCCTTATCACTTCCGGTTACAACCACCTGCTCATGCCGAATAAACTCATATATGAGGTCATTTGTAATTATAGTCTCCACCCCGGTTTCTGAGGTGCGGTTTTTAAACATCTCGATACTAATCGACGTTATACCGGATGGAAGACTTCCCCCACCGGCAAATTGGTAGCCGCAAGCCGAAAAAAGCAACCAAAATAAAATGATTGCCCAAGCATATCTCTTTTTAACAAACAATAATCCTACTGAGGTTGATTTCATCATTTATACCACGATATTCACAAGTTTGTTCTTAACCACAATAATTTTCTTAATGGTTTTATTATTTATAAATTTTTGAATGCGCTCGTCCGAAAGGGCCAACGCTTTGATTGTATTTTCATCTGCATCCACATCAACATGGAACTTGCTTCTTAGTTTGCCGTTTACCTGAATCACGATCAAAAGTTCATCCTTTAACAGGGCGCCTTCCCTGTATGACGGCCATGACGCCAATAAAACGCTGAACTCAAAGCCCAGGGTCTCCCAGAGCTCTTCGGCAAAATGTGGAACAATCGGCGACAAAAGGAGCGCAACAGATTCCATGGCAAATCGCATGACTCTGGTATCTTGAGTGTCATTTTTTACAGGGTCGATTCCGTACATGGTATTCACAAGCTCCATGATTGCACTAATTGCCGTATTAAAATGGAACCGATCTTCTATATCTTTTGTAACTTTATATATGGTCGCATGGGTTTTTTTGAACATTTCACGAGTTCTGCCTTCCAGAAGATCGGGGCTCCCGTCAAAAGGGGTTGCATCCTTGATCAAATCAATCCAGTTCCAGGCAAGGCGCCAGACACGATTCAGAAAGCGATACCCCCCTTCAACCCCCTGATCGCTCCATTCAAGATCCCTTTCCGGCGGGGCTGCAAAAAGGCAAAAAAGTCTCGTTGTATCCGCACCGTACTTTTCAAGAAGAATATTCGGATCGATAACATTCTTTTTCGACTTGGACATTTTTTCAACCCGGCCAAGGGTAACCATCTTACCACATTTTTTACAATGCCGGTCTGCGCCACTGTTTTCCACCTCTTCGGGAAGAAGAAAACCGTGTTCCGGACATGAAACCGTCTCTTTACAAACCATCCCCTGTGTCAAAAGCCGGGTAAAAGGTTCCTTGTATTTTACCAATCCGAAGTCGTGTAACACACGGGTATAATACCTTGAATAGAGCAGATGTAAAATAGCATGCTCAACGCCGCCTATATATTGATCCACGGGCATCCAGTAATCTACGGACGTTTTGTCAAACATGCCGCTGTCACAATTCGGGCTGCAGTATCTTTCATAATACCATGAAGATTCCACGAAAGTGTCCATTGTATCGGTCTCTCTTCTGGCCTCCGAGCTCCCGCAAACCGGACAGGTTGCCTTTGCAAAATAATCGAGAGTCCCAAGGGGCGACCTTCCGCCCTCCAGCAGATCGGCATCCTCCGGGAGAAGAATGGGGAGATCCTGCTCCGGCACGGGAACAATGCCGCATTTTTTGCAATGAATCATAGGGATCGGCGCACCCCAGTATCGCTGCCTTGAAATACCCCAGTCCCTTAACCTGAAACTTGTCGCCTTTTTGCCCATTCCTTCCTGTTCCAGAAAAGAAGCGATTTCGTCAAGGGACGTAACGTTATCCATTCCGTTAAACCGACCGGAATTAACCATCACACCTTCACCGGTGAATGCTTCGGTCATGGTGGCGGGATCGAGATCGTCATCATAGGGTTTTACGACCACCACGATATCCAGGTTGTATTTTCGAGCAAAATCGAAATCACGCTGGTCATGAGCCGGAACGGACATAACCGCTCCCGTGCCATACTCCATGAGCGCAAAGTTTGCTGTATAAATCGGCATGCGCAAGCCGCTCAAGGGATTGAGACAATAGGCGCCGGTAAAGACACCCTCTTTCTCATAACTCTCCACCGCCCTGCTGGATCGGTCCTGCAGGGATATATGTTCGACAAATTTGCGAACTTTGTCTTCCTGGAGCGTCCCTTTGGACAAACGGAACACCAGCGGGTGCTCCGGAGCAAGACACATGAAAGTTGCGCCATAAACCGTATCCTGCCGGGTGGTAAAAACCGGTATCCGCTCATCTGCATCCTCTATGGGAAACTGAATTTCCGCACCCACACTCTTTCCAATCCAGTTCTTCTGCATGGTGATAACCTTTTCAGGCCATCCGGGAAGCTTGTCGCAATATGCCAGCAGATCTTCCGCGTAATCTGTAATACGGAAAAACCATTGCCAGAGTTTTTTCTGCCGAACCGTCTGACCACAGCGCCAGCACATACCGGCTTCCACCTGCTCGTTGGCCAGAACCGTCTGGCAGTGTTCACACCAGTTCAAAAAAGATTCCTTGTGATAGACCATTCCCTTTTCGTACATTTTAAAAAAAAGCCACTGTTCCCACCGGTAATATTCAGGCGTGCAAGTGGCGATTTCCCTGTCCCAGTCGTAGGAAAAACCGATGCGCTTCAGCTGAGATCGCATGGTATCAATATTTTCATAGGTCCATTTGGCGGGATGGCTGTTGTTCGCAATTGCGGCGTTTTCCGCCGGCATACCGAATGCGTCCCATCCCATGGGATGAAGAACATTGAGTCCCCGCATTCTTTTGTACCTTGCAACCACATCACCAATGGTATAGTTCCTCACATGTCCCATGTGTATATTGCCGGAGGGATAGGGAAACATTTCGAGAAGATAATATTTTTCCTTACCGGGGTCCTCTTTGACCTTAAAAAGCTTCGATGTTTCCCAGAAATTCTGCCACTTGGATTCTATGGTTTTAGGATCGTATCTTTCCTCCATCGTATTTACTCTGCCTCGCTTGTATGATTCAGGCGCTTATTAACTGTTTCAAAGAAGCCACATTTTCAAAGCTTTTGCTTGGGAAATGCATAATTTTCTCTTGCAACAGATTAATTTCACATGCCACAACGCGATATAAATAGCAAGCGATAAGAAATCGTTTGACTTGTACATGACAATTTCATATTCATTAATAAAGCAACTGCTTGAGATAATATATATATCACTTGGTTCCGTTCGGAAACAATCCTTTTATCCCTGAGATAAAAGCATCAATCCCGCTGTAAAAGGACCCATATTTTATGAGTAAGATCCTTATTAATGCCATAGATCCTGAGGAATGCAGGATTGCAAAAGTAAAAGATATGAAACTCGAAGAATTTCATATCGAAAGTGCCGCAAGGGAAATTATTCACGGCAACATTTACAAAGCCGTTATTTCACGTGTTGAGCCGAGCCTCCAAGCCGTATTCGTAGATTACGGGGCTGATCGCCATGGATTTCTTCAGAAGCATGAAATCCATAGCGAGTATTTTCAGGACAATCTTTCAAAAGACAAATCCATAAAAAAAATGGTGAGGCGCGGCCAGGAACTCCTGGTACAGGTCATAAAAGACCCGTTCATGAAAAAAGGGGCCATGCTCACAACTTACATATCTCTCCCGGGAAGATACCTGGTGTTTATGCCCGGAAGCAACAACCGGGGCATTTCACGCAAAATAGAAGATGAAGATGAGCGAAGCCGCCTTAAAGATATGATCAACAATCTCAAATTGCCTGAAGGATTCGGCATCATCGTCCGAACCGCCGGAATAAACTGTACCAAGATGAGCATGTCCAGGGATTTAAAATATCTTTTACGGCTCTGGAAAAACATCAAAAAAGATGTGGCCAAAGCAAAACCCCCGGTACTGGTTTACAAGGAGCAAAACCTTGTTTTAAGATCCATACGTGACTATTTCACCCCCGACGTGACCGAAATCCTCATAGATGATGTCACAGTATATAACGAAGTTAAAAACTTTGTTAAAATCATTTCCCCAAAACATACCAAGATTGTCAAACACTATAAAATGGACCGGCCCATATTCACAAAATACCAGCTGGAAGAACAGATTGCATCCATATATGAAAGCCGTGTCAAATTAAAATCCGGGGGGTATATTATAATAACACAGACAGAAGCGCTGGTTGCCATTGACGTCAATTCAGGAAAGGCCACTCAAAAAAAATCAATTGAACAGACCGCTCTTCAGACCAATATTGAAGCAGCCGAGGAAATTTCCCGTCAACTGCGACTCAGAGATTTGGGCGGCCTTATCGTGATCGATTTTATCGACATGAGAGATTCCAAGCATAAATTAGAAGTTTTTAGGGCCGTGAAAAACAATGTAAAATACGACAAGGCCAAAACAAAGATCGGCAAGATTTTAATGTTCGGACTCATGGAAATGTCAAGACAGCGACTCAGGCCCTCGATTGAATCCAGCAGTTTTGAATCCTGCAGCCATTGCGGGGGCAAAGGGCTTGTACCTTCCAAGGAGATGCTGGTCCTTGACTTTCTCCGAAAACTTCGTCTTGAAACCTTAAAAGATAACGTCTCAAAAGTAAAAGGAATCGTCCCCTCGGTAGTGGCCGACTATCTTTTGAATAAGAAACGCAAGGAGATTCTCGACCTGGAAATACGGCGCAATCTTTCCATAACCATCGAAGGAGACAACACATTCGTCCACGGCATGAGTAAGATTATTCGTGAAGAGTAAAACACGAGCCTAACCCGAACAAGCCCACCCTTCTGCCGAACGAACTGCGGAGTAAGGCGGACGGGCCGAAACCCAAAACTATGTGACGCCCAGACACAAAAACACCAAGGATTCTATCAAAGTCATGCCCAAAAAGTCCTCTGAAATATCAAGCAAATCCATAGGAATTCTAGTAAGTTGTATTATCCTTGTCTCAGTTGCAGGTTTATGGTTCTGGTTAAAAAAAGATTCAAAGGTAACGACTCAAAACATGCCTGAAAAAGTTCATACGCCTGCAACAGGAGAGACTGTCATTGATTACAATAACATCGAAAAAGACAAAGCGCTCATAGCGCTTATGCAAAAGCGCAAGGCAGAATATGGAATTGAAAAAGGGGTTGACATTATAACAAAATCTGATGAATCCTTTAAAATAGGCGATTCAACGGTCTCCATGCAGGAGATTTTGGATAAAATACGGATTAAAAGTGGCGATATTGTTGAAAAGGACCTTAAGTCAAACAAAATGGATTCCATGAAAAATCCAGAAGCATTTGGAATACACGTTGTTCGGCCTGGGGACAATATCTGGAATATACATTTTAATTTCCTAAAAGAATATTTTGCTCATAAAGGCATCTCCCTGTCACCACTTGCCGACGAACCTGCAAGGGGAGGGCAAAGTTCGGGTGTTGGCAAGCTTCTTAAATTTTCTGAAAGTACGGTTAATATTTATAACATAAAAGAACGCAAAATAGATGTTGACCTTAACCTGATCTATCCTTTGAGCAAGGTGGTTATCTATAATATGGACCAAATTTTTGCACTTCTGGATCTCATCGATTACGAACACGTAAATCGCATTCAATTTGACGGTGAAACACTCTGGATACCGCCAAATTAATTTGAATAAAATTCGGACCCAGAGTACCTGATACACCGTCATTCCTGTATTCCAGGCTTCCAGCATCCCGAGGTAATTTTTAACTCAAATCCATTAATCGTTAAGCCGGTTCTATGGACCATGTTTTCTATAATGAAATAAACATTTGACGTATGGAATCAATTGCAGTATATCAGCGCCGTTTTTATAATTTAAACTATGAGATAACATTTCAGTTTTTTGAAAAAGTATCCCTTAGCGCATCATTGAATATTTATTGAAAAATCGCGCTCAAAGCGGATAAAGTTCGTGGGAAATCGATGAGTTTCAAAAAAACTAACCGAATACCATATAAGGAGGATCTATCTTGATAGATATTGCTTATGCAATGGGCCAGGGCGGAGGTATTGCAGGCCAGGGAGCAGGAGGATTTTCATCACTGATCCCGATTATCCTGATGTTCGTTATATTCTATTTTCTGCTTATTCGGCCCCAGCAGAAAAAAACCAAAGAACATCGTGAAATGATAAACCGGATTAAAAAGGGAGACCGCATCATTACAAGCGGAGGTCTTCACGGTCGAATTACAGCCGTAAATGATACCACGATGACTGTTGAAATAGCGGACAAGGTCCGGGTAAAGATTGCCCGAGGCAATGTCGCCCAGGTAGTCCAGGCTACATCACAGACCCAGGAAGCAAAAAAAAAGAAGGGATTATTCAGATAGCTATCTTTATTTGAAAAGATTAACTGATTTTCTTTCTTTACGATGACTTATGCACAAGTTTTATCCGCTTTCGGCGTGATTGAGCCCCGTCTGCAGTTTGGATTAGTGGCCCTCATTTTATTTTAGGCGTAACTTCAGGAAAGGAAAAGATCATTGAAAAATCTCTCATGGCGGGTTGTTTCCGTTATTGCAGTTATTGTCATTGCTGTTATTTACATACTTCCGACCATAAACCCATCTTTGTGGCCGCATAAAAAAATAAACCTGGGGCTCGATCTTCAAGGCGGCATGCACCTCGCACTTGAAGTGGATACGGAAAAAGCCGTGGAAAGCACCATAGAACGTATCAGCCAGGAAATGCGAAGTCTTTTAAAGAAGGAGCACATCCACCATATCGACTTGAATCGTATCGATGGAAGCCGCATTTCGGTCCAGTTGCAAGGCCAGGAAAACATCGACGGATTTGAAAAACTGCTCGACAAAGAATTTAAAAATTTGCGCATCCTTTCAAGATCAACCCACGACGGAATCCTTACGATGATACTGGATCTTCCTGACAAAGAGTCCGGTCAAATCAAAAAGCTGGCAACGGAACAGGCACTTGAAACCATCAGAAATCGAATCGACCAGTTTGGCGTGAGTGAACCGGATATTCGACGACAGGGTGAAAAACGTATACTTATCCAACTCCCCGGTATCAAAGATACAAAAAGGGCCAAGGATCTTATCGGGCGGACCGCTCTTTTAGAATTCAAACTGCTGGATGATACCCATGATCTAAATGCCGCCCTGCAAGGGAATATGCCTCCGGGCAGCGAAGTTCTCTATGGCATTAAAGAAGATCCGGAAACACGGCGGATTATAAAAACTCCCTATCTTATAAAAAAACGGACCCTTTTAACCGGTGCCCAGCTAACGAATGCAAAGGTTCAAATAGACTCTCAATACAACGAACCCTATGTTTCCATCAATTTCGACAAAAAAGGGGGAAGAGATTTTGCAAGGATAACGGAGGCAAACGTAAAAAAACGTCTGGCTATTGTTTTGGATAACAAAGTCTATTCCGCACCGGTTATCCAGGAAAAAATTTCCGGCGGTCAGGCCCGAATTACCGGACGTTTCACCACTGAAGAAGCGCGTGATCTTGCCATTGCCCTTCGTGCCGGTGCCCTTCCTGCCCCGGTCAATATCCTTGAGGAAAGAACCGTGGGTCCTTCTCTTGGAACCGATTCCATTAAAAAGGGGCTCATCTCAATGTGTGTCGGCGGCATCCTCGTTATCCTGTTCATGATTGTCTATTACAGGGGTTCAGGGCTTATCGCAGATGTTGCGTTAATTCTCAATATTGTCCTGATTGCCGGAGGGCTGGCCGGCTTTCAGGCCACTTTGACACTACCGGGTATCGCAGGGATAATTCTTACTATCGGCATGGCCGTCGACGCCAATGTGCTCATATTCGAACGCATACGGGAGGAAATGAACATCGGCAAAACACCGCGAGCAGCAGTGGATGCGGGCTATGACAGGGCTTCTTTGACAATACTCGATGCGAACGTAACAACCCTTATTGCAGCCCTTGTCCTTTTCCAGTTCGGCACCGGCCCGGTTAAAGGATTTGCAGTAACACTCAGTTTGGGTGTACTTTCCAGTCTTTTTACAGCCCTTATTCTGTCCCGGTTAATATTTGATTATTTCTTAGTAAAACTAAAGATTAAAAGCCTAAGCATCTGATGCTTCATAAAGCATAACAACATAATCTTAGGGGACACCATCAATGCAGTTTATAAAACCTGATATTAACATTAATTTTGTCGGTAAGAGAAAAATTGCTTTCCTCATATCCCTGGCCATGATCCTTGTCAGTATTGCCTCTCTCTTAATTCATAAAGGCCCCAGATACGGCATCGATTTTGCCGGCGGCACATTGATACAGGTAAAGTTTAGCGCCCCGGCAAGCCTGAATAACATAAAATCGGGTCTTGCCACCATAGATTTAGGCAAATCTTCAGTTCAACAGTTCGGAGATCAGAAAGATAATGAATATCTTATCCGAACGGACAGATCCATCACGACCTCAGAGGGATTTTCTTCAAAAGTGCAGAAAGCACTGGAAGCCTCAACAGGGAATGAGGTCAACATTCGCCGTGTTGAAATGGTGGGACCTCAGGTGGGCAAAGACTTACGGGAAAAAGCTCTTTTCGCCATGTTTTTCGCCCTGCTTTTTATTACCATATATATATCCGGCCGTTTTGAGTTAAAATGGGTTCTCAGCGGAGTTATGGCCGGCGCACTCATGGGTGCTGTATATCTCCTTTCTGTTTTTCATGTCAGCGTTCCTTATCTTATCGCAGCCGCATTGATCGTAACACTTTTACTTTTCTGGTTTCTCGAACTGAAATACGCTATGGGGGCTATTGTAGCTCTTATCCATGATGTCACCATAACCGTTGGGATATTTTCTATTTTTGACAAGGAATTTACCCTTCCGATTATCGCGGCTCTTCTCACCATCATCGGATATTCATTAAATGACACCATCATTATTTTTGACAGAATCCGGGAAAATTCGAGAAAATATCACAAAAATCCCCTGGAATTCATAATTAACAGAAGTGTAAATGATACTCTCAGCCGAACCATACTGACCTCTTTAACCACCCTTGTCGTGGTTGTTGCTCTGTTTGTGCTGGGAGGCGGCATTATTCATGACTTTGCATTTGCAATGATAATAGGCGTTATTGTCGGAACTTACTCATCGGTTTACGTTGCAAGCCCCATACTCCTTGCATGGCAGGGTCGTGGAAGAAAGAAATAAGTGGAAAACATTCTGCCATGGTTTATTCTGAAAAGCGTTCAGGGAATAGGAAATCACCTTTTCAAGCGCCTAATAGATTGTTTCCATTCACCCGAGAATGTTTTTGAAGCTTCCGGAAAGGATCTTCTTGAGGTAGAAGGCATCACCCCTCGTCTTATCGCCGCAATAAAGCATCACAAAATTCCTGATTCGGTCAAAAAGGATCTCGACCTTGTGATGAAAAAAGGTTATAAAATTGTCACCATGTCGGATACCGATTATCCACCCCTGTTACTTCAAATCCCGGATCCCCCGCCTTTCTTGTATGTTTTCGGCCGTCTTAAGGATTCCTTTAAAAATATAGCGGTTGTGGGCTCCAGGAATGCAACAGAATACGGCATCTCTACAACCCGTCGTCTTTGCAAAGACTTGGCTTTACGTGAAATGACGATCGTCAGCGGCATGGCAATTGGTATTGATTCGGCTGCCCACCAAGGAGCACTCATGGGCAAAGGAAATACCATTGCGGTGTTAGGAAGCGGTTTGGAGATCGTTTATCCGGCAGAAAACCGCAAGCTTTTTCATATGATCGCCGAAAACGGCGCCGTTATTTCGGAATTTCCTTTGTTGACTGAACCTGAGCCACACAATTTCCCGATACGAAACCGGATAATTAGTGGAATTTCGCTTGGAACCGTGGTCGTTGAAGCGACAAAAAGAAGCGGATCACTTATAACCGCGCGCCTTGCAGCAGAGCAAAACAGGGAAGTATTTGCCATCCCGGGAAGTATTCATTCATTCAAAAGCACCGGGACACATACTCTTATAAAACAGGGGGCCAAACTGGTTGAACATGCCCAGGATATTATGGAAGAGCTCTCATATATTATTGAAGCCCCGCATGAAAAGGATAAAACCGGTAATGAAATTATGGAAAGGATCTCGCAGTTATCATCCGAGGAATCCCTTGTGTTTGAAGCCATTGATGCGTATCCGGTTCACATCGATGACCTTGCAAGAAAGCTTTCCATGAAACCCGGCAAGCTGTCGAGCATTTTGCTCCAACTTGAGCTAAAAGGTATTGTACTTCAGTCCCCGGGAAAACTCTTTTCCCGCGAAGCGATGGAATAAAGGGAAGAAAAGATGAACATCGAACGTCCAACATCGAATGATGAATAAAAAAACCTGAACTACTAAATGATATTTTAGAGGAAACAGAAGAATTAATTAAGATTTTTGTTACGAGCATCAAAACGGCTGAAAAGAAAAAGAAATAGTCATTCACGGTTGGACATCGGATTTTTAAAAACAAATGAAATTAAATTGCGGAGCGGAGCGACATCATTATTCGATGTTCAACGTTGGACGTTCGATGTTCGATGTTCAGTCTGTTCGATGTTGGACGTTCATCTTTTAATATGTGCGATGTTCTTCTTTCAAAACAACCCTGTACGGCATAAATGTAACCTGTGAATGTTAAAAAAACAACTTAACGCTTATGGAGCTTCTCCCCCAATTGGAATAATGGAATGAGGTAAAACTGTGACCAAACCGCTTGTTGTCGTAGAATCACCAACCAAGGTTAGAACCATAAAAAAATATCTCGGTAAGAGTTACAACGTAGCTGCAACTGTCGGTCATATAAAGGACCTTCCGGCAAAGGAAATCGGCATCAATATCGAGGAAGGTTTTAAACCAAAATATACGAATATCCCCGGTAAACAGAAAGTCATCAGATCGTTGAAACAGGCTGCGGGCGATTCAAATGATATTTACCTTGCGCCTGACCCGGACAGGGAGGGTGAAGCCATCGCATGGCATACCGCCGAAATTCTCAAAAAAAAGGGGAGAAGATTCCACAGAGTCCTTTTTCATGAGCTTACAAAAAATGCTATTAAGAATGCTATCGCATCACCTGAAGATCTCAACCGTAACAAGTATGAAGCCCAGCAGGCTCGCAGGATTCTCGACAGACT
>JBARSG010000146.1:0-2799 GCA_049644625.1 Desulfobacterales bacterium
TAGGGTTTTATGGTTTCATGATTATAGGTGCATATGGGATTTACTTGGAAAGTATACTTTGGGGGCTAAAATATTCAGGCTTTGTTATATTCGGCATAGAGTTTGGGCTTTCCTATTTTCTCTGCAGCCATTGTCCCTACCCTTACAAGTATTCAGACTGCCTTTTCGCACCATTTTGGGTATTTACAAAGCAATATAAGTTTCGATCAGCCCCGATGAGTATCTTAGATAAAACTGTTTTTATCTTGTCAATGGCAGGATTTATTGTGATTCCTCAATATTGGCTATTTAAAAATTATACCATTCTGATTCTGTTCTGGATATTTTGTCTTCCAACATTCGCAAGTCTTCCATTTTTTTGGTGTAAACGATGTCAGCACTTCAATTGTTGTTTTAACTCGGTGAGTGAAGGAGTAATAAGACAATCAGAAGAAGGGTAATAAGGGTTGAAAAGTCTACGCTTGACTCATGATTGAGATTACGCATACTGTGAGAAAGGTTTGCACCCGCGGTACATAAGATTACAAAACGAAATCATGAAAGAAGTTATATCATTGTAAGTTTAAATGGCTTTGACACTGACAGGATGAAGAGCCCTAAAGCGTCTATGATGATTTTCTTGGGACTCATCCCTTTTAGCATGTTCCAATAGTTCTGCCAACGCATTGTCAAAAGCAGTTGTTTCTCCCATATCAGCTTGAAATATCCCAAACATCCATACTGACAAATTCCCAAACCTCCATCCGTCATCCCAAAATCCCAGGACGCCAGATGTGGCGCTACATTTTCACTTGCCACAAAAGTCCAGTTTCCCTATACTCCACAAAAAAAGGAAAGTGCATCTCAACTCGGCATATCGACACCTGCACTGACCAAGTCCATCCTGAAAAAGAAAAAGCGGACCTCATCGGGTTGGAGCGCCCGCTTTGGGGTTATCCCATTTGACCGATTGATATATCTGGTATATTGCCGGTGTGTCTTACATTAGGTCTTGTGACGAAACACCTATATATCTCGAAGCCCGATTGAGAGGAGGTTCTTTTGTGATGAAACTAATCCTGTATTTATTACCTATGGTTTTTCTGGGGTGCGTAAGTATTCCAAAGGATATTAAGCCCACTCATGATTTTGACGTGAATCGTTATCTGGGCACGTGGTACGAAATAGCCAGACTGGATCACTCTTTTGAAAAAGGGCTTGAGAAAGTAACGGCCCATTACAGCTTGAGACAGGACGGTGGGATTAAGGTCGTCAACAGAGGATTTAATCCAAAAGCAAAAACATGGAAAGAGACAGTCGGCAAGGCCTACTTTATAACCGATTCAAATATAGGCAGTTTAAAAGTATCTTTTTTTGGCCCTTTTTATGGTGGCTATCATATCATAGCGCTCGACAAGGTCCATTATTCGTATTCTCTCATTTGCGGTCCCAATAAATCCTATTTGTGGATTTTGGCAAGAAAACCAGATATGGAAGAATCATTGAAATCGGAGTTGATAAAAAAAGCAAAAGCCTTAGGGTTTGAAACGGAAAAACTCATCCATGTAAAGCAACTGTAAGGTTGAGCATCGGCCCAAAGTGCGGTTCTCATTCCGTGAGGCCGTTTTCAGGCTGTCATGGTTGTCTTTCAGTTTTCGATAAGGGAATATGACTGGCGTAGAAAAGGAGAATGAATGGGAAACCGGTGTCTGTTTTTTTCTTATCGATTTATCTTGACTTTATTTTTTTTATCGTCTGCCTTCACCTTATTTCCATCCGTAGGGCTCGTCGAAGAAGCGAGAGGTGCCAAGAAATTTCAAGGATCGGGACCGGGTTGGTCCACTTTTCTGCGGGGTGGATATGTGCATCAGTTTGACGGCGATCTGGATGGGGGGGGCAGCTTTAACACAGATAGCTTTTTCCTTCAGGGCGGGGTTTCCCATGCGACCGAGTATGGCAGGAGTATTTCCCTGGCCCTGGGGTATGGGTTTGACGGGTATGATTTTTCAGGCGACAGTGGCTTCGCCGTTTTGCGACCCTGGGATAATATCCATTCATTTCGGCTCAGTGTGCCGGTAAGGTTAAAATATGGTAACAATTGGTCCGTGTTTGTCATGCCAACGATCCGTACGACCGTGGAAAGTGGTGCCGATTTTGATGACGCAATAACTGGTGGCGGTTTTGCCGGATTTTCCTACCGTTTCAGTGACAGGCTGACCATTGGGCCGGGTATCGGAGCGGTCACCCAGATCGAAGATAGCACCAGTGTGTTCCCCGTGTTGATTCTCAATTGGAAAATGACAGATCGCCTAAGCCTGGAAACCGGACGAGGTTTGGGTGCCACCCAGGGGCCCGGCTTGACGCTGAAATGGAAGGCCACAGATTCCCTGAACCTTTCCATTGGGGGGCGATATGAACGGCTCAGGTTTCGGCTCGACAAGTCTGGCGTCGCCCCTAAAGGGATAGGAGATGATCGGTCATTTCCCGTTTTTGGCGCTGTCTCCTACCAATTTAACCGCAAAATCCAGGCGAGCCTACTGGTCGGCGTCAAGTTGGGGGGTGAGCTTCGTTTGGAAGATGAAAAAGGAAACGAGTTGAACGAATCGGACTACGCTTCAACGGGGTTTTTAGGGTTTTCCTTTAACTTTTTGTTTTAGGACCATGAGGAAAGTGAGGCCCTGTTAAATAGCAAACATAATCCACCGAATTCACTGTAAAACCGTGGCAACTTTTGGGACAGCCTGCGTCATTAAGGAATTATCTTACCTGGGGCAATTCATGGCCTGGGAGATTTTGTTTGTGATGCGGGATATTTGAAAG
>JBARSG010000147.1:0-2491 GCA_049644625.1 Desulfobacterales bacterium
ATTTAATTGATATTTGGTGCTTGTGTATTGATTTTTTGCCATAAAATGCACAAATTTTACAATTAAGCGCCTAAGTTCCATCTTACCATATCGGGAATATTCTCCATTTTGCATGGGGGAAATTCCCTCCTGAGAAATTTCCTCAGAAGAAATGAAGCCCTCCCCCTATAGACAAAATTAATAAAGCCGGTAATAAATAACCTATCGATAAATTCCATTTATTACACAAAACATCAAATGTTTTTATCTGGTCGTTTTTTTGAGCAAGCCCTTAAATTAATGGCTTCAGATTAGAGGTTGAATTATCAGATGGTTACCAAAGCAAGTCGAAATCTACAAGAAATAAAAGTGGTAGATAGGACAGACACGGGTTCAAGCGATAATTGGCCGGATATAACACGCCTCATTCGAAGCATTCAGCGTATTGAGGGAAATCCGGATTGTTTTGGCAAGGCAGACGGGAACTGTGACCGTTTGGACTGCGCCTGGCGTGAATACTGCCTGAAAGAAACGCAAAGATAGGAGGTGAAATGGATAAAATTTATCTTTTTGACAATAATCAAACAGACCGGATGTATTATGCGAATGAATTGTCTAAAGCTGATCGTGATGTTGCGATTATGAGCCGGTCACCGTTTCTTACATTGATTGATAAAAACACGGTAAAAAGGGGGGATAGTAGAGCACACAAGCGATTCATGGTTAAAAAAGACGCTTTCGCTTTGATCAGGCCCGTTTCCGTTACGCAGCTACGCGTCGCAGATAGAAGCATGGGAGAGATCGCGTGTGCCGTATACCGATCCAAACCGGCAAAGTTCGGCAGAATTAATAACATCGGTATGGACGGGCTTTCGTTTGATTATATTGCCGGCGAGCAGCGACTAGGCCAACCCCTTGTGCTGGACATTTTATTGGCTGATCGTGGTTTTTACCTTGCAAATTTGACGTTTAAAACCATTTGCGATGTTAAAGTTGCCGCTGATTTTTCTATGGATCCTATAAAAATGAGGCGGCATCATGTGCAGTTTGAGCGGCTGGCGCCTTCTCAAATTAGGAAGATTCAGTATTTCATACTGCATTACAGTAATTGTGAAGTCTAGAAACATTTTAAATTAAGATCAAAGGAATTTTAATTATAGCACATATGGTTATTCGAGAGGGAATATAAATGAAAGCGAAAAATAGAAAAAAATGTGCGACCCATTTTCGCAGGGTTAAGCCCCATAAGGAAGTTTTATCTGAGCAATACCAAACTCAAGCCCAAGGCGGTATAGAAATTGTCATCCGTCGAAGAAAAGGCAAACAAGACAAACGAATTCATTTTTCGAAACAAGTGGAATAGTAGCTGAAAGATGGTTGAAGGATGCTGGCGCCAGACGGAAAGGAACTATTAGTGCGACTAAAAACAAAGAATTGCGATAACCTTAAGGAGAAGAACAATGGCATTAAATTTCAAAATTATTTGTCATAAAAACAGCGATAACCTTCATCTTAAGCTCATGGGAGACTTTGACGGTTCATCAGCCTATGAACTGATCAACACCCTAAAAAAATATAACGGCAATGGCAGGAAAGTGTTTGTTGATACTTGTTCTCTTTTGTCCGTTCATCCTTTTGGTCTGGATGTGTTTCAAAAAAATTGTTCTATCAAGAGACTATCCCATGGCCTAACATTCACCGGAAAATATGGGGACACAATAGCACCGCAGTAGAGCAGCTATCTCTGATGATATAAATGAGCCTGTTGATTAATGGTCTTTTCGCACAATCTCTGCGTTATGCTCAAAAAATTAATTCGCCAAAGTTCGGTGGCGAATAAATCCTCAGAATATCAAATATATGCTTGTGGTTATTTTTTTCGCATGCCTTGATCTTGAACGAAAATCCTCATTAATCAACAGACTCATAAATATACGAGTCACACGGTATGAAATAATATTATGTGAGGGGAGGGAACCAAATCAACATAAACATATGGTTTGAAAGGAGGTGATTTTGATGTTTGATCTCAACAAGTATCAGAAAGAGGTGAGCCTTAAAGACGGAACAAAAATTCTTCTGCGGCCGATGGCCGCAGAAGATAAGGATGCTTTATATGAGTTTTTCAAGGAGGTTCCCAGAGAGGAGGTTCGATATTTGCGTGATGATGTCGGTGGCAGGACTATCGTTGAAAATTGGGTTGCTAAACTCGACTACGCAAAGACACTGCCCATTTTGGCGGTGAAGAATGACACCGTCATTGCCGATGCTACTTTAAATCGTCGTCGATTTGGCTGGAAATGGCATTTGGGTACTGTACGAGTATTTGTGCACAGAGATTACCGCAATGTAGGCTTGGGGCAGTTGATGATTAAAGAGATTGCCAGTCTTGCGCATAGTCTCGGTCTTGAAAAACTGGTTGCCGAGCTTCCAGAAATGAACGCCCCTGCGATAAATGCTTTCAACAAGGCGGGATTTCATCGTGTGGCATTTCTCCCAAACTTTGTCAAGG
>JBARSG010000148.1:0-14524 GCA_049644625.1 Desulfobacterales bacterium
GGCGTTGTCATTGACGGTTGTCCGCCAAGGATACCCCTTGATGAGCGCATGATCCAATCCATGTTGAACCGCAGGCGACCGGGGAAATCAGCGGCAAGCACGACGAGAAAGGAGCCGGATCAGGCGGTTATTATGTCCGGTGTTTTTGATAATATGACCACCGGCACGCCGATTATGATCATGGTGTGCAACAAAGACGCAGATTCCAGGGCGTATGAGCCGTATGCAGATCTTTTTCGACCGGGGCATGGGGATATAACCTACATGGCCAAGTACGGCATACGGGACTGGCGCGGAGGCGGGCGGGCATCTGCACGGGAAACCGTTGCACGGGTGGCCGCCGGTGGCGTGGCAAAGGCAATTCTGGATAGAGAAAACATCGAAATATTTGCATACACAATGCAACTTGGTGGTATAACGGCAAAAAAATGTGATCTGGATGTGATTCATAAAAACATGTTCTGTTGTCCGGATATGGAAGCCGCCGAAAAGATGGAAGAACGTGTTTTGCAGGTAAGAAAAATGGGAGATTCAATCGGCGGTATCGTGGAGATTCTGGCAAGAGGGGTTCCACCCGGATTAGGCGATCCGGTATTTGATAAAATCGATGCGGATCTGGCAAAAGCGCTGATGAGTATCGGCGCCGTCAAGGGGGTTGAGATCGGATCTGGATTTGAAGCTGCTGGCAAGCTTGGTTCTGAAAACAATGATCCAATAATTCCTCAGGGCTTTTCCAGCAACAATGCGGGCGGTATTTTAGCCGGGATATCTAACGGGGATGATATCGTGATTCGCGTGGCGGTTAAACCGATTCCTTCCATTTTGATCGAGCAAAAAACAATTGACACGTCACGAAAACCGGCCACAATTTCAACCCGAGGACGTCATGATGTTTCGGCCATACCCCGCATCAATGTGGTTTGCGAGGCCATGGTCTATCTTGTTCTTGCGGATCATTTGTTAAGGCAACGGGCAATTCAATAAGCCGGATATTGCTGAATATACCAGGTCCGGTTTAACTTAGCCAAGACTTGATATCCTTTGTTGAAGGGATTTTGCCGACGCTTTTAACTTCGCCGTCTATGATAACCGCAGGGGTGCCCAAAACGCCGTAGCCGGCAATTTCCATGATATCGGTCACTTTTTCTATTTTGGCCGTTATACCTGCTTCCGCCACTGCTTCCCTTATGCGTTGTTCGGTCTGTTTACATTTTGGGCAGCCCGGGCCCAGCACTTTAATTTCCATGATTTTCTCCTTTCTAATTTAACGTCTCGGAAATTCTACAATTTATTGAAAATAAAAGTATTTTTTAGACTTATATTTTTAACTCGGACATGGAATAATGGAATAATGGAATATTGGAATGATGAGTTAAAAAAAGATGACATTCCTCTATTTAATTCCCGTCAAGAGGAATTTTACAATAACCCAACTTTCCATTTTCCCAGAACCCAATATTCCAGTGTTCCAATATTCCAACATTCCAATTGTGAGTGAAGCGAACTAACTTGTGCTAAAATAATGTCCGAAGATCATCCCGCTAATAGAGGCCATAATTACAACCAGTGTAATATAGGCGACAGTCTTTTTAGTGCCCAGTACACTTCTGATCACCAGCATATTCGGCAGGCTGAGCGCAGGACCGGCGAGTAAAAGAGCCAGTGCCGGCCCGTTACCCATGCCCGAGCCCATAAGCCCCTGTAAAATTGGTACTTCAGTGAGAGTGGCGAAATACATGAATGCACCCGCCACAGAGGCAAATAAGTTAGCACCCAAAGAATTGCCTCCTACCAAACCGCTCACCCAGCGGGATGAAATAAGTCCTTCAGAACCCGGTCTTCCAAGTAAGAGCCCCGCGGCCAGCACGCCGGCAAAGAGCAAGGGCATAATCTGCTTGGTGAAATCCCAGCTTGAAAGAAACCAGTTCTCGGTTTCGCCTCGAGTGGTCGTAATCATCCAAACCAATCCAATAATTCCTGCTGAAAAAGCGATGAGCGGTTCATGTGGAAATAAAAATGCCAAAACCAAAACGGCTGCGCCGGCAAGGGCAACTTTATAGGCCTTAACCTTAAACCAGACCATGAGAAGCACTCCCAAAATTGCTGCAAAAATTCCGGTCATCAGCCATTTGACACTGTAAATGGCATTCCACAGCCCCGAAGGATCGGCCGGTTTTCCCCATGTGGCAGAAATAAGAATAAACACCATGGTGGCAAAATAAAGTACATTCTGCCACAGGGGCCGTTCCACCTCGGGTTCCGGCATATGCAGGGCTGCCTGGACTTTGGCCGCTTCTTCTTTAATGAAGAGAAAATGCATTATCAGCCCGATAACAATGCTGAAAATCACGGCCCCCACCGCACGAGCCGTGCCCATGGCAAGGCCGAGAACCCGGGCCGTCAGAACAATCGCCAGCACATTAATGGCCGGACCGGAATAGAGAAACGCAATGGCCGGTCCCAAACCGGCGCCCCGTTTCCAGATGCCGGCAAAAATCGGCAAGACCGTACAGGAGCAGACCGCAAGAATAGAGCCGGATACCGATGCCACACCATAAGCCAGCACTTTCTTTGCTCCGGCACCCAGGTATTTCATGACCGCGGCCTGGGATACAAAACAGGCGATGGCGCCGGCAATGAAAAAGGCCGGCACCAGGCAGAGAATCACGTGCTCCCGGGCATACCATTTTGCAAGGGCCAGGGACTCAATTACGGCGCCGGTAAAACGGGTGTTGCCAACAGGAAACCAGAAAAATATCAGGAAAATTCCTACAATCAGACCCAGGGGTTTCCAGATGGTTTTCCAATCGATCAAACCCGGTTGCGCGTCTTCTTTTTCAAGTTCCGCGGATTCTTGTAGAGCGACATTCGTGCTTTTTGTTATCGTCGCGTTACCCATTTGACCTTCCTTATTACAATAATTTGCATTTAAAACCATTCATTGGTTTGAGAAGAAGATAAGCAGCTCGAATAATTTCTAAATAAAAATATGCAGATATAACTATATATAATGGCAAAAAACTATAGCTTAAATATTTCTTTCCGGTATAATGTACTAAAAATTAATAAACCAGAAGTTATAGAGAAGTTACGTTTTCATGGCTACTCTATATATTCTATTTAGAGAATATATAGCATGAGGTTAACTGTGTCAAATAGATTTTTAAGACTTGATTCATAGAGATAAACTATCAGTTGTTTTTTACTTTCAGTATCAGGGCAAATGCATTTGATTCCGGTGTAGCGAAGCGACAGAGTGTTTCTCTTGGAAACCGAATGACTGTTTGAAGGGATTTAGCAAGCGTTAGCCCGAGCCGGCTGAAATTACGGCCCAAAAAATCAATAGGATCATTTAGCGACGAATTGTTCTTAATAACTCTGGCGCGGCTCGGGCTTACGGGTGCTTAAGCACGAGTTTCAGTCGATTGGAAAGAGATACACGCCGTCGTGGAGCGTTCTCCCTGTATTGGGATTCAAATGCGTTTGCCCTGCGGCAGGAATAAAAAACTGTTGCGAATCAATATTTAATTTGTTAGATAAATTTGTTTAACCTAAGTCGAGCAAAAATTGCTCGATTTAGGTTTAATTAATTCGCACGCCGTTGGACCTGTTTCCCGGTGCCCCTCATGGCGGGGTCGGATTCGGGAGTGATATCGGCGGTGGAAAAACCATTTAAAGAAGGAGAAAATAATGGCTTATATTACAATGAAAGAATTGCTTGAATCCGGAGTACATTTTGGTCATCAGACAAAGCGTTGGAACCCCAAGATGAAGCAATATATCTTTGGGGCCAGGAACGGCATCTATATTATTGACCTTCAGAAAACTGTTCGAATGTTCAGGAGAGTATATGATTTTGTAGTAGATACCGTTGCAAACGGCAAGTTGATCCTTTTTGTAGGGACCAAAAAGCAGGCCCGGGATTCCATCTATGAAGAAGCGAATCGATGCGAAATGTTTTACGTTCATAACCGATGGCTGGGCGGGATGCTGACAAACTTTCAGACCATAAAAAAAAGTATAGAACGTCTTAACTATTTAAATACAATTGTAAATGACGGATCGATCAATCTTTTTCCCAAAAAAGAAAGGCTGAAGCTTGAAAAGGAACGGAAAAAACTTGACAATAATCTTGGCGGAATACGTACCATGAATGATCTTCCCGGTGCTATTTTTGTGGTTGATCCCAAGAACGAGGCGATTTCAGTACGTGAGGGGAAACGACTGGGAATTCCGATTATTGCTATTGTTGACACCAATTGTAATCCTGATGATATTGATTATATCATACCCGGTAATGATGATGCCATCCGTGCAATACGGCTGATCACATCCAGAATCGCTGATGCTTGCATTGAAGGTAAAGAGCGTCTGGCTGAAAAACAGCAGGCTGAAACCGACAAAGAAGTGGAGGAAGTATCTGAATTTGCGGCAGTGAGTGCGGAATTAAAGCCGGGTGAAAGAAAGATTATTTCAGATGGCTCAGAAGGGCCTGTTGTGGAAATAATAAAAAGAACAACATCTGGAAACGAAAATGATGCGAAACCTCCTGAAGACTATGAGAATCAGGAACCGGTAGAAACAACTGACGCTGAAGAAACAGGAGAATAATGATGGCGACAATTAGTGCTGCGACGGTCAAACAGCTCCGTGAAAAGACCGGAGCAGGAATCATGGATTGTAAAGAAGCACTTTCCGAGTGTAATGGAGATATAAGCAAAGCGGTTGATTTTCTAAGAAAAAAAGGCCTGGCCACAGCGGCTAAACGAGCCGGCAGGGCCACGACTGAAGGGATAATCGAGTCTTATATTCATATGGACAGCAAGCTTGGTGTTCTGGTCGAAATTAACTGCGAAACCGATTTTGTTGCAAAAAATGATGATTTTAAGGAAATTGCAAAAAATATTGCAATGCATATTACAGCGACCAATCCTGTAAGTATACGGCCGGAAGATGTCCCCAAAGAAACCATTGACAAAGAAAAAGAAATCTATCGTGCACAGGTCCTGGAAATGGGCAAACCTGAAAAAATAGTAGACAAGATAGTAGACGGCAAGCTGAAAAAATATTTCAAGGAAAACTGTCTGATGAATCAGGCCTATGTTCGTGATCCCAATATAACCATTGAAGATCTTTTAAATGAAATGGTTGCAAAAATCGGCGAGAACATTACAATTAAACGTTTCGCAAGGTTCAAAATAGGTGAGGTATAAGATTTGACAATGCCTCGATTTAAAAGGGTTCTATTGAAGCTGAGCGGTGAAGCGCTGATGGGCGACCAGAGTTTTGGAATAAGCCCTGATGTCATAAGATATGTGGCCGAAGAAATCCGTTCGGCATTTGACTTAGGCGTTCAAATCGCCATAGTTGTGGGCGGTGGTAATATTTTCAGGGGAGTTGCCGCCGCTTCATATGGCATAGACAGAGTTTCTGCAGATCGCATGGGCATGTTGGCCACGGTGATTAACAGTCTGGCTTTACAGGATGCTCTGGAAGAAAACGGGATTATGACTCGTGTTCAGAGCGCTATTTCAATGCATGAGGTGGCCGAACCGTTCATCATCCGGAAGGCTGTCCGCCATCTTGAAAAAGGGCGGGTGGTAATATTTGCGGCAGGCACCGGTAATCCTTACTTTACCACCGATACTGCTGCGGTGCTCAGGGCACAGGAAATACGTGCCGATATCCTTTTAAAGGCAACAAAGGTTGACGGCCTTTACGATTCAGATCCGGCTGTCAATAAGAATGCCAAATTTATAAGAAAAATCAAGTATATGCAGGTCATTGAACAACAGCTCCATGTGATGGATATGACGGCCATTTCTCTGGCCATGGATAATAAGCTTCCCCTTATTATTTTTAATTTGGCAAACAAGGGAAATATAAAAAGGGTTATATGTGGAGAAGAGATAGGAACCCAGATAACCAATTAAACATTTTTAAAATGTTTAACATCAACTCGTTGGTTTTAGACAAAGCTTCACTATTATTTATTAGGAGAAATCCATGATTGAATCGATATATCAGGAAACAACGCAGAGTATGGAAAAGTCCATAGACTCTCTTAAAAATGAATTTAAAAAGATCCGGACGGGACGTGCTTCCCCGTCCATTCTTGACGGTATCCGGGTTGAATACTACGGCACAACCACGCCTCTTAATCAGATGGCATCTCTGTCTATTCCTGAAAGCAGACTTATTACCGTACAGCCATGGGATGTTTCCGTAATCAAGGATATAGAAAAGGCTATATTGAAATCTGACTTAGGGTTAACGCCTTCAAACGATGGCAAGCTGATACGCATATCCATTCCGCCGCTCACCGAAGAGAGAAGAAAAGAGCTTGTCAAGATTATATATAAAAAAAGCGAGGAATATAGGGTTGCCGTACGCAATATCAGGCGTGATTCCAACGAGCTGTTGAAAGGATTGAAAAAGGATAGTGATATTTCGGAAGATGATGCCTTTAGAGCTCAGGACCAGGTCCAGAAGATAACAGATAAGCATATCAAGCTTATCGATGATGTCTGTAAAGAAAAAGAGAAAGAAATCCTTGAATTCTAATACATCTTCCTCTAGTTACAATGATCTTGATCCTGCAAAGCTACCCTCACATGTTGCCGTTATTATGGACGGTAATGGCCGGTGGGCCAAAAAGCGCCTCTTAAATCGGATTCAAGGACATGAAAAGGGTTCGGAAACTGTTCGAACCATTGTTCGAGCCTGCCGCGAAATCGGTATCTCCTATCTGACCCTGTATGCTTTTTCCACTGAAAACTGGCAGCGACCCCAATCCGAAGTCGTTGCTCTGATGACCCTTCTTAAAAAATTTCTCGAATCGGAAAAAAAAGAGATGCTGGACAACAATATCCGCTTGTATGCCATCGGACAGATAGAACGGTTGCCGGAAAATGTCCGGCAAGCATTACATAGCGGCATGGCGTTAACAAAAAATAATAACGGCATGATCCTAAATCTGGCTTTGAGCTACGGCGGGCGGGCTGAAATCGTTAAGATGGTTAAAGAGATTTCAATGAAAGTCAAAGATGGTCGTATCGGTCCGGATTCAATAACACCAGAAATTATATCTGAACACCTGTATACACGTCAAATGCCTGATCCGGATCTTTTGATTAGAACAAGCGGAGAAATGCGCATAAGTAATTTTCTCCTGTGGCAGATAGCCTACTCGGAAATTTATATTACAGATACCTTATGGCCCGATTTTGGGAAGGATGAATTTGTGCGAATTCTGAAAGATTATCAGCAGCGTGATCGGAGGTTCGGTAAAGTTGGTACACAACTAAAAGAAATGCATAAAATGCCTAAAGTAATCTAAAATGCCTAAAGTTAATGTATTCTATTATGTTAATGTTTGGGAAATTTTATCTCGCCATATAGGAAGATAGAATTTCCGAGACGTTTATTTAATTGATACCGGCCAGATTTCTTTCATCCGGCGTACATTCCAATAGTAATTCGCAACTTGTAAACGGCAATCCAGTCAAAATGCATTTGAAACGATGGATTACAGCTTTTGTGGCCATTCCCTTTCTTGTTTTGCTGATCGGCGGCGGGGGGGCATTGATGTTTGCCGTGGTTATCGGCTCCGTATGCCTCATAGCCCTTTGGGAATTTTTTTATATTTTACTTGGCAAAACTGAACCCTTGAATTCATTTTGCTTTAAGCTTTTGGCTTTCATCATAGGTCCGGCTATTATCTGGGCTGCATATATGAATTCATTCAAAAGTATGTTAGGCCTTATTGCTTTAAATCTTATTGTCTCTGCCCTGATCTCTCTTCCTAAATTTAAATCTGATGCATCCGTATCGGAAATTGTTTTAAAACAGGTTTTGGCTGTTATATATATCCCTTTGTTTCTATCGTATCTTGTTTTGATCCGGAATGGTGATGATGGTGTTTCCTGGATTTTTTTCCTATTAATCGTGGTTTTTCTGGGTGATACAGGTGCATTCTATACCGGATCTTATTTGGGGCGACATAAGCTTTGCCCTGCAGTAAGTCCGAACAAAACCATAGAAGGCTCTGTTGGCGGACTTGCCGTCAATGTATGCGCGGGTGCTTTGTTCAAAATCTTTTTTTTTCCGCTGTTGCAGTGGAACTTAAGCATTCTGTTTTTCCTTTGCATCGGTGTCGCAGGACAGGTGGGCGATCTGTTTGAATCTAAACTTAAAAGAGTCGCCAACATAAAGGATTCCGGTGCATTACTTCCTGGTCACGGTGGATTTCTGGATCGGATTGATGCGTTGCTTTTTGCGGCTCCGGTCACTTATTTTTTCATAGAATATATATTATAAAATGAAAAACCTTTCCATACTTGGATCCACGGGATCCATCGGGCGCAATGCACTTGAAATTGTAGCAATGTTTCCCGATCGATTTACCGTAAGGGCGCTTGCAGCTAAAAATAATACAAGGTTATTGGCCGGTCAGGTGGAGAAATTCGGCCCTGAACTCGCTGTGGTTTTTGATGAAACCCGTGCCATTGAATTGAAAAGCATGCTTTCGTCAGGACCAAAGGTTGAAATTATGTATGGACAAGACGGCTACAGGACTGCGGCTAACTATGATTCTGTTGATATGGTTGTTAGCGCAGTTGTGGGATCGGCCGGACTCATACCGACCATTGCTGCCATAGAGGCGGGAAAAAACATTGCCCTGGCAAATAAGGAAACCCTTGTAATGGCCGGCGAAATTGTTGTAAAAAGAGCGGAACGAAATCATGTAAAAATAATTCCTATAGATAGTGAACACAGCGCAATTTTTCAATGTATTTCGGGCAACCGCAGGCAGGATCTGGATAAAATCTTTCTCACCGCTTCCGGCGGTCCGTGTTTGAACCGGCCTGAAAATGAATTTGTGAAAATTAAACCTCAAGATGCGCTTAACCATCCAACCTGGCGGATGGGCAAAAAGGTTAGTGTGGATTCGGCGACCCTAATGAACAAGGGACTTGAGGTTATTGAGGCAAAATGTCTGTTCGGTGTTTCACAGGAAATGATTGAAGTTCTGATCCATCCCCAAAGCGTGATCCACTCCATGGTTTCTTTTAAAGACGGCGCGGTAATGGCCCAGCTTGGGATTCCGGATATGAAGGGAGCAATTGCATATGCCCTGTCGTATCCCGAACGTCTTGCACTGGAGCAGCCGTTGCCTGATTTTGCCGGGATCGGGGCGCTTACTTTCGAACGGCCTGATTTAAATAAATTTCCATGCCTTGATCTGGCGTATACGGCATGCCAAACCGGAGGGACACTGCCGGCAGTGTTAAATGCCGCAAATGAGATGTCGGTTCAGGCTTTTTTAAAGCAGCGTATCCCATTTGTCAAAATACCCGAGATTATCGGAAAAACAATGGAGAAACACAGTGTTGTTACAGATCCGGCCTTTGATGATATTCTCGAATCTGACAGATGGGCCCGGGAGCAGGCCCGGAATTTGATCGACAGGATATAACAATATAATTACTTTCCAGCAGGAACTATTACCGTAATGAGCGTTAATATATTTGCATTAGTCATCGTTTTGGGCGTACTGATATTTTTTCATGAGCTGGGACATTTCCTGGTCGCCAGGTTATTCGGTGTGGGGGTTGAAAAATTTTCACTGGGTTTTGGCCCCAGATTAATCGGTAAAAAGATCGGCATTACGGATTATATCATTTCCGCCATACCCTTAGGCGGATATGTTAAAATGGTTGGCGAGCAACCCGATGCCGATTTAGATCCCGCCGACATTCCGATCTCATTTACCCACAAAAATGTCTGGAAAAGGATACTCATCGTTGCGGCCGGTCCTTTTTTTAATTTTCTTTTGGCGGTGATAATATTCTTTGGTATTTTCCAAATTTCCGGCATGTTTATATTAAAACCTTCCATAGGAGAGGTACAGGAGGGTACGCCTGCATACCGGGAAGGTCTGAAAAAAAATGACTTGATCACATCCATAAATGGAGTGGATTTATCAACCTGGGAGGAAATGGCAGAGATTATTACGGCAAGCAGAGGCAAGCCTCTTTCGGTGTCCGTGCGTCGAGGAAATTCTACCCTGGTTGTAACGATTACGCCGGAATCTAAAACATTTAAAAATATATTTAACGAGGATGTGGAACGGTATGTAATCGGAATTTCCGCTTCAGGTGATGGCTTTTCAAAAGATTTGAATGTGTTTCAGTCCCTCCGGGAGAGCATTACACAGACCTATCATATAACCGTCCTGACCCTAAAGGCTGTTATAAAGATTTTTCAGGGCGCTATTTCGCCAAAAACACTGAGCGGACCGATTATGATCGCCCAGATGGCCGGGGAGCAGGCCAGGGAAGGGGCGACCAATTTAATCTTTTTCATTGCACTGATCAGCATAAACCTTGCCATTCTCAATTTTCTTCCCATCCCGGTTCTGGACGGCGGCCATCTGCTTTTCTTTTTTATTGAGGCGGCCACGGGAAGTCCGGTAAGTATAAGGGTACGCGAAATTGCCCAGCAGGCGGGTATATTTTTGTTGATACTGCTGATGATCTATGTATTCTATAATGATATAGCGCGGGTTTTTTTCAGTGAATCTTGACGGCTTCGTAAAAAGTCCAATTTCTGCGTTGCGCTTCATTTCGTGTTCACTGCGGCGTACATAAGTACGCCTCATTCCACGAAATTCGCGACGCCTTGAACTTGAACTTTTTACTTTGCCGTCCCAATTTTGATTTTTTACGAGTTCATCAATCTTAAATTCTGCGATTGTTAATACAGTAGCGGTAATTTGACTATGCCATATCGACTTGAGATAGCGCTAAAATCTGAACTGTTTGATGCTGAAGGGAACGGGATACGCCAGAAGGCAAAGAATTATTTTGGTATCGAACTCGTCAGCGTTCGCTGCGTTTATGTTGTCACCATTGACGCCGACCTTTCCAAGGATCAGCTGAAAACCATCCAAACAGAAATCTTTACCAATCCTGTGACACAGGTCTCCTCCTTGGATCCCCTTGATATAGAATTTGACTGGACCATCTGGGTCGGCTACAGACCGGGCGTCAGAGATAATCCCGGAAGCACCGCTCTTGAGGCGGTGGAAGATATACTGGGGATAACCTTGGGTTCTGGTCAAGCGATCTACACTTCAAAGCGGTATTGCCTGAAAGGTAAAGGCCTGACCGAAGAAGACATGAACAAGATTGCAGCCGAACTTCTTGCCAATGACATCATCCAACAGTGGAATATTTTTCCGGTCGACAAATGGAATCCTGCCCAGGGAACCGGTATTATCATCCCCAGAGTCATACTTGACCATACACCCACGGTTACAACAATATCGGTAGACAGCGATTCGACCCTAAAAAAGATTAGTGACGAACGAGACCTGGCATTGAACCCTGCGGATATACCGTTCATAAGGTCCTATTTTCTGGATGCCAGGGTGCAAACCTCACGGGCTGCCGTGGACCTTTCAGATCCCACGGATATTGAACTTGAATATATTTCTCAGGCCAGAAGCGATCATTGTAACCATAATACATTTCGAGGACTGTTCCGTTATCTGGATCTTGAAACCGGTGAAACCAAGGTTGTGGACAATCTATTTAAAACCTGCATCGAGACGCCGACGTTGACCCTGAAGAAGAAACATCCGTGGGTTGTATCGGTGTTGTGGGATAATGCCGGCGTGGGACGATTTGACAGCAACCATTATTACGTCATTACCGGGGAAACCCATAATTCTCCATCCAATATGGAGGCATACGGCGGCGCCATTACCGGTATTGTCGGGGTTTACCGTGATCCTCTGGGAACCGGTAAGGGGTCGAAGCTGGTGATGGGCAGTTATGGCTATTGTGTAGGACCCAGGGATTATAACGGGCCCCTTAAGCCGCGACTCCATCCCAGACGCCTTCTGGATGGTGTTATTGAAGGGGTAAGAGACGGCGGTAACAAGAGCGGAATTCCCACGACCTTTGGCCAGGTTCTTTTTCATCCCGGATATATGGGGAAATGCCTTGTTTTTGTAACGGCAGTGGGAATTATGCCGGCTTATATCAATGAAGAACCGTCGGAAACAAAGAAAACATCTCCCGGAGAACTGGTTATCATGTGCGGCGGGCGGGTCGGCAAGGACGGAATTCACGGAGTTACCGCTTCGTCAGAGACTTTTTCCGAGCATACCCCTGCCGGTCATGTTCAGATCGGTGATCCCTATACCCAGAAAAAAATGCACGATTTTTTGTTAGAAGCCAGGGACCAGGGCCTGATAAGATTTATTACGGATAACGGCGGGGGTGGACTCTCATCATCGGTGGGTGAGTCGGCCCGGTTTAGCAACGGGTGTGAGATCCAACTTGAAAAAGTTCCTTTAAAATATCAAGGGCTTGATCAGTGGGAGATATGGGTTTCCGAATCCCAGGAGCGAATGACCGTGGCGGTTAATCCGGCGGATCTTGAACGTTTTATGGAGCTTTCCCGAATGCACGCCGTAGAGAGCACAGTCATCGGCCGTTACACCAATACGGGCAAACTTCATATCACCTATAACGGCCGGACCTGTGCCTATATAGATATGGATCTTTTAACGTCGGGTTTCCCCCAGTGGGAATTTGATGCCCAATGGCAGGCGCCTGAAAGGCGGGGCCTGTTTGAGCCGGTTCTAAAAGAACCCGGTGACTACGAAAGTTTACTAAAGGACTTGCTTTCACGCCCCAACATCTGCTCCAGGGAGTGGATAAGCAGACAGTATGATCATGAAGTGCAGGGCACAAGTGTGATCAAGCCTCTCGTGGGTGCGGATCGTGATGTGAATAGTGACGCGGTGGTCATAAGGCCGGTACTGGATTCCAAAAAGGGTCTTGTATTTTCCCAGGCCTTACTCCCCGCCTATTCGGCCATCGATGCCTATCACATGACAACCTGTACAATTGATGAGGCGGTGCGCAGACTCGTTGCTGTGGGCGCACATTTTGACCGTATCGGCGGCGTAGATAATTTCTGCTGGCCCAGTATTCAATTTCACCCTCAGGATAACCCGGACGGCAAATTCAAGGCCGCACAGCTTGTGCGATCATGCCGGGCATTACGCGACATCTGTCTGTCCTATGAAATACCGCTGCTCTCCGGCAAGGACAGTATGTACGTTGACGGCCACCTTACCGGACGATACGGCGAAACCCACAAAATTTCAGCGCCGGAGACCCTTCAGTTTTCCGCAACGTCCGTTATCGACGATATCGCAAAATGTGTCACCATGGACAGCAAAATGTCCGGAGACCTGGTTTACATACTGGGGACCACGCGAAACGAACTCGGTGGATCCGAATATTACGAGCATATGGGGTATGTGGGACTGAATGTGCCTCATATTTTTCCGGAAAAGTTCGCTGATCTATACAGAGCTTTGGGCCGTGCCATTTACAAAGAAATGGTCTCCTCTGTTCACGGTATATATCGTGGCGGCCTTGGGGTACACCTTGCCATGACAGCTATGGGCGGGAATCTCGGCATGACGGTTGATCTCGGTCTTGTTCCGTCGGACCCCCTTGATCGTAATTATGTTATTTTGTTTTCGGAATCTGCCGGCCGGTTCATTGTAACCATCGATCCTGAAAACCGAAAGATTTTCGAAGAAATTTTTAAAGGACTCCCCTGCGTCTGTATCGGGACCGTAACCCATGAATCCGATTTTATCATAACGGGGATCGACAAAAGGCCGATTATTAAAATTCCCGTGCAGGAACTCAAAGACGCCTGGAAAAAGCCCTTCGGAGAGTTAATATAGAAGGTAATGGAGAGATTAAATGAATAACGTAAGGGCCCTTGTCCTTACCGGATACGGCTTGAACTGCGACAATGAGACAGCTTATGCCCTAACCCTTGCCGGCGCCCACGCCCACAGGGTTCATATAAACGCTCTTATCCACGGATCGGTGAATTTAACCGATTTTCAGATTATGGTGTTCGGAGGAGGATTCAGCTGGGGAGACGATCACGGTGCAGGTGTGATCCAGGCGGTTCGAATGAAGACAAATCTGGGGGATAAGATTTTAGAGTTTATCGATGCCGGAAACCTTGTCATAGGCATATGTAACGGATTCCAGACACTAGTCAATCTTGGCCTTTTGCCCGGTTTCGACCGTGACTACACCCGGCGATCGGTTGCGCTTACATTTAATGACTGTGGGAATTTCAGAGACGACTGGGTTACATTAAAGGTTGTCACCGAATCTCCCTGTATATTTACCCGTGGAATAAACCGGTTGGAACTTCCCGTAAGGCATGGGGAAGGAAAATTTTATGCCCACCCAACCACCATCCGTCGTCTGATTGATGATAACCAGGTGGTGCTCCGGTATGCAATGCCCGACGGCGGACCCGCAGACCTGAGGTTTCCTTTCAACCCCAATGGATCGGTTCATGATATCGCCGGGATATGTGACCCCAGCGGCAGGATTTTCGGTCTGATGCCCCATCCAGAAGCCTTCAACCACTGGACCAATCATCCCGATTGGGCACGAATCAAGGA
>JBARSG010000149.1:0-3816 GCA_049644625.1 Desulfobacterales bacterium
GGTTATCCTGGCATCCGGATATTCGACAATAAACCCCATTTTAAGGTTCTCATGACGTAATAATTGTTTTGCAGAGAGGGCCTTTGAACCGGCGTCGATGATCGCCCGGCCCGGGACCACGTCCGAAATAACGGTTGCCACCACACGGGCGGCACAGTCTTTTAGGGCGCAATGCCCAAACTTGAGCACAAAATAATCGTTCAGAACAGCGGTTCCCACCCGGATTTCGTTAACATGGCAGACAAGATGCGTGTTCTCGAGGGACGGCGTTGAGCCGGAAGAGACGGTTTCAGGTTGAAGACCGGCGGTGCATAGAGCTTCATATACCGGTTCCCATAACCGATTGATGCGTTCAAAACTTTGCGGGTCTCCGGCTGCGTTTCCGTACAGATGTCCCAGATACATCTGGATGCCGTCAAAACGAAGACCTGGGTGTGTTTCTGCATGCTGAGAGAGCTTTACGATTTGGCCGGGATCGACGGTTCCGCAACGGCCAAGTCCGGCGTCAAAAATAACCAGAATTCCAATGGTGGTGTCGTGTTTGAACGCCGCACTTCCGAGTTCGTTGAGGAGATACTCGGAATCAACCGCAACCCTTACGTTTTGTTTCAGAGACAGTTTAGCGAGACGCTCCGTGCGGGTTGACCCGACTGCAGGATATGCTACCGTAATATCGACAGGTCCGAGCCTTGCCATGACTTCGGCCTCTTCGATTTTTGCAACTGCCAGGCCGACCGCACCGGAACCGAGCTGCATGCGGGCTATTCCAAGCGATTTGTGGGTTTTGATATGGGGACGAACCGCAAATCCATGCCGGCTTGCATAATCATGAATGCGGTTGATATTTTTTCTGACGATCTTCTCTTCTATGATGAGAAAAGGTGTTGGAACCGATTCCGTGATATTCAGTAATTCTTCAGGCATTTGATCTCCAACGGAAATTTGAAATTTGAACTTGAAACTCGGAAAGACATTCAAACTATCGGTAAAGAACCATAAACCAGAGGACCAGGTTTTCTATGTTTAAACAAAGATCAAATCTTTATTCCCCCAGTTTCCGGTTTCAATTAGTTTTGATCAGAAAAACCGAAGTATTATTCACCGGTGGTTCCGGGCGGATGCGCAAGTATTCCTTAAACGCAAGAGAAGGGTCGAAAGCCGCCTGGTCATCCATAAGACGTCTTAAACCTTTTTCATAGATTCGGTAAGAAAGTCTTGCTCTGTTCGGAAGCGTCTTTGCAAGATGGGTAAAGATTTCATCCTTCGGACCTGCATCGGCGGCCACCATCACAAGCATGCATTCCTCATTAAGCGGCAAAGAAAAATGGTTTCCCTGAACAATTTGAATGTACTCGGTTAAATCAAGGGCTTCAATAAGCTTTTGGGAAAGCTTCGCATATTCCGGAACCTGTTCGATGCCGATTCCTTCGACGCCGTATTTTTTGCAAAGGGAGATAAGGGAGAGGGGCAACGGGCCGCTCCCCAGAAACACCACCCGGTCCCCGGGTTTCAACTCTGCTCCCCGGCATTCCATATCCGCCAGCCGGAGATAATTAGGATAATAGATAAAACCTTGGAGCGCAATCCACGGATTGGGGGCGGCGGCAATCAACTGTGCAAACTTGATCTCCATTCTAAGCCCGTTAATTGTTTTCAGACGGGAGATGCGTTTTGTGATCGACCGGAATTCCCGGTCGCAAAGCAACTCGTCCGCCAGATGATCTTCAACATCCCTTGCGATTAGGCGTTGCAGTTTTTCAAAATGAGAACGGAAGATATCTTCAGGACCGTTAAGAATTTCATCATCCGTTAAATCTTGGATGGCGGCATAAATATCCAAAAACTCATTTTTGATTAACTCGAATTCGTTCTCTTCATTCATCCAGCTCTGCAAAAACAGTTGTATTATTAACCCGTCCGGTGGGAAGAATTTCCTTAACAATTGAAAACCCCTGGATATCGCCGGGTTGAACCGGTTCATACAGGACGGCGCGCATCCCGGTGTATGTCCGAAAAATAACGGGAACATACTCTTTACGTTCTTTCAGAATTTTGTGAAGCGTTTGAAAGATACGGGCCTTGGGTTCCGCCAGGGCGGCAACCAGCACAAGGTCCCAATCCGAACCCTGAAGCCCGGACTCATCCCCTTGGATTATTTCGACTTCTTTTCCCAGTCCAAGGCATTGGATTACCTTTTTTGACAAATTGACGGTTTCGGCAGAGTTATCCAGGCCGATGGACTGGATGCCATACAGGCGGCTCATGAGAATCAGAGTCATGGGCACAGAACCGCATCCGATAAATGCCAGCCTGCTGCCAGGCACGGTATGCACTGCCTCGATCTGATTTCTCACCAGGGCCTCATATCGCGGATAAAGGGGAAAAGATTTCAGAGTTTTCCACGGGGCTTCCGATTTGAGCAACTCCTCTGCCAGATGTTTCTCATGGATACGGAAAAATGCGGAATAATAGGAACGGATCACCGGAAGTTCCCGCCGGATATCCGGCTCGTCCAGGATCAGCCCCGCAAGATGTGTGCCGGTCTCCATGTGGGCCAGGTCATCCAGGAGTTGATAAAGCCGATAAAGATCATCGGGCTCAAGTGCCGCCAGCATCTTTCGGGCATACTTTTTAATCCGTTTGGCAAATCCCATGATGTGGGGTTTTATAATATCCAGGCTGGCCTGGCAATCCTTACAGCAGCCTAAAAAATCATGTTCTTTAAGTTCGTGTTCATGGGTAAAATTAATATCATGCATGGGTTTACTTTCTGATTTTCAATTATGGAATTTTGCCAATTTTATCTTTTTATTGGACACAGATTACATGGATATACACAGAGTTAAAAGTTTTAAATTCAGTCAGTTAAATCTGTGAAAGCCGTATCTGAATAACGAAGTGCTAACATTATGATTTCTTTTGACAACTCTGTTGGAAAGATTAACGGCTATTTTGGATATTTGCCTATATCAATCCTTTCAGATATCGATTAAAGCCACATCCTCCAGGTCGTTAAGGAACTTTTCCAGGCTAAAACCATACTTTTTTGCAACGTCCTGTATGGTTTCGAAAAGCGCCTGGCAGCAAATATATTCACTAGCCTGCTTATCGTACAGTTTAAACACGGTCTCTGTTTTTTTGTATCTGGAAACAACATCCAAGACGGTCATTTCAGGGCGGATGCATCGTCCTTCCTTTAAGATTGTTTTGCCCACAATTCTCCTTTCTCATTCTCGCTGAGAATTTTAGCAAAAGCGGTCGGTATATGCTGTATAATATCCATCACCTGGGTTGCAGGTGTCGGCTTTGCATAAGATCCGGCCAGTCGATTCACTCTGGCGGCAATAATAGCTGCCTTAGCAACCTCCATGCCTGTTCCGATCAAAGCCGTTACAATACCGGTCAAGGTGTCTCCTGTACCTCCTATGGCCTCCATAGACTCTTCCACATAAATATCGACAGTCGCGATAATGCCTTTCTGGTCGGCAACATAATCCTGTTTCCCCTTGACCAGGAGACAACGTGCGGCATTGTTATGCGTGTAAGCACGCGCTATCAGTTCCGGCACTCGATTTTCCTCATGCAGGATAAAACCCCTGGTGTAAAAGGGATGCGGTGCCTCTTCGTCCGCCAGAAAAGCCAACTCCCCGATGTCAGGCGTGAAAAGATCATATTGAGAAGACTGCCCGCTCATTTTGGCCGCGTACATGAAACCCGCATCTGCAATCAAGACCGGCCGCTTTTCCATTTCCTCTATAGCAAACAGAACCCGATTGTGCCAGTCCACATCCGGTTGCAGGTAATGAAAAACAATGG
>JBARSG010000150.1:0-1837 GCA_049644625.1 Desulfobacterales bacterium
CCAGAAGGGGAGATTACGGCACAATCGTTTTAGGCAGAAGAGGGTTGTCCAAGGTGGAGGAATTTTTTATGGGAAGAGTAAGCAAGAAGGTAATTCAGACGATTAGAAATAGAGCGGTATGGGTGGTAACTTAGATAGAAGGTTTTTGGATCATGAGCGCTATTAATCTGGACAAAATATTTCACCCTAAATCCATTGCAGTTGTGGGGGCCAGCCAAAGAGCCGGAAGCATTGGTTCCGCCCTTATGCGCAATTTAATTCAGGAGGGATATCCAGGAAAAGTTTATCCGATTAACTCGCGTTACAAAACAATTTGGGAACTAGAGGCATTCCCTTCGCTTTTGGAACTCGAATCCCCTGTTGATCTTGTAATTATGGCTGCTCCGATCGCCTCAGCCCCTCAAATCGTTAAAGAATGTAAAAAGACCGGGGCGGGAGGCGTCGTTATCATTTCAGCAGGGGGAAAAGAGACCGGAACAAAAGGCCGGGAACTGGAGTCGGCCATCAAGAATGAAGCAAAGGACTCAGGCCTTCGCATTATCGGTCCCAATTGTCTTGGGATTGTTTGCAGCCAAGCCAAACTCAATGCCAGCTTTGCAAGTCATATGCCGCTTCCCGGGAACATGGCCTTCATTTCTCAAAGCGGTGCAATTTGTACATCCGTTCTTGACCTTTCCATCAAAGAACAAATTGGGTTTAGCTATTTTGTGAGTCTCGGCTCGATGCTGGATGTGGATTTTGGGGATATCATCGATTATCTGGGCGGAGATTATCAAGTTAATAGTATAATTATGTATATTGAAAGCCTGAGCCGGTTCAGAAATTTTATGAGTGCCGCCCGGGCGGTATCACGGGTAAAACCGATTATTGCGCTAAAAGCGGGACGTACGCAGGCAGGAGCCAAAGCCGCTGCTACTCATACCGGCTCTCTTGCCGGAGAAGATGCTGTTTATGATGCAGCCTTCGAACGAGCGGGAATTGTTCGGGTCAAAACTTTTGAAGAACTTTTTGACTGTGCAGAACTATTGGCCAAACAGCCACGGCCTTTAGGCCCGGGTCTGGCAATTATCACCAATGCCGGTGGCCCGGGGGTCATGGCTGCTGATGCTCTTTTCGATTACGGTGTTGACCCGGTTGCTTTACGCCCCGAAACCATCCAGAAATTGGATGAATTCCTTCCACCTTACTGGAGCCAAACAAACCCGATTGATATTCTGGGAGACGCTTCTCCGGAACGCTATCAAAGGGTGGTGGACATCTGCCTGAAAGCTTCTGAAGTGAAAGGGCTTTTGATTATACTCACCCCTCAAGCCATGACCCGCCCGACTCATGTGGCTGAAACCCTAGCGGGTCACTTGAGAGGCAAGCCTTATCCTGTATTTACTTCATGGATGGGTGGGCGAGATGTAGAAAAAGGAAAGGAAATCTTTAATCACGAAGGCATCCCGACCTTTGATTCGCCTGAACGTGCCGTAAGAGCATTTATGAATCTATATCAATATTCCAAAAACATTAAATTGCTTCAGGAGATACCGCCAAATCTTCCTAAAAAGATAGAATTTGATCATGAAAAAGCTCGAACATTATTGGATCAGGGGATCAATAAAAAGAATTTTCTTTTCACGGAAATCGAGTCCAAGGATCTGCTTTCAGCCTATGGTATTTCCGTGAATCTCACGAAAATAGCTGTCTCGGGTGCACAAGCGGTGGAAAAAGCCCTGGAAATAGGTTTTCCCGTGGTTATGAAAATCTGTTCCCGGGATATTATACACAAAACTAATGTCAATGGGGTGTTGCTCAATTTAAAAAATGAGTCTGATGTTGATGAAGCATATAA
>JBARSG010000151.1:0-7117 GCA_049644625.1 Desulfobacterales bacterium
TGTTATCAATATTATTTGTTAATAAATGGAGAAGGATGTGCCGACTTTAGTAAATATTTTAAAATTAGTCGCTGTATTGGTGGCTGCCTTATTGATCGGAAACTGGTTTCTGGCCGAGGTCAAAGAGGCTCGTTCAAAACGCAAACCATGGTATCAGCCTTATTTGTCGATTCCGGGCTTATTGATTATTCTGGCATTGCTGCTTCCGATAATCGTATGGATAATAAACAAATGAGTAAGATTTTCGATTTTTGAAAATAAATTGATTCAGGGCCTTACGAGTTTGTCAATTTTAAGGAACGATGAAATTTTTCTTCTAAATTGCTAACGTCCTTCATTCTTAGAGGATCAAGAAATATTTTATACAATGTTTCGTTTTTATCAATGGGTTTATCCAGCAGTTTCTGCTCGAGTATTGATATTGCTTCAATGGATTTATCGCATACGGGATATCCTTTGTCATCCAAGCTGATGTCAGGTCCAAATGAAACCCTGGAGACATTATTTATATCCACGAGTTTAATGTCTCCCCCGGGTGTGACGAGAAGATTCTCTAAACCGGCAAAATCAGCAACATAGTTTGCTTCCAGGATCATTTTCTTAACGCTTTTAATGAAATTTTCAACTTTCTTCCGGAACCTTGTGACAAGCTGATCCGTGGTCATTCCCAAGGTATTGTGTCTGTTAACGCTGATGCCGGCAAAAAAATTTTCCGGTTGATTTATACCCGTCGTTTCCCATGGATTCAGAATTTCACCCGCCACATACTCCTGGAGGCCGCAAAGAATGAAATCGCGGTTTCCATTCCACATATAATCCACAATAAATTCTTCGGACTTTGCATAAGAATCGGATGGCAGATATTTTTCGATAATTTTAACCTTTCGTATCTCTTCAAAAACATCTGCTAAGGAGGCGAATCTAGTTTTAAAAATTCTGAGCATTTTTAAAGGCATGGCCCAGGGGAAAAATAATATCCCGTTTATTATTTCACCTCTGTTTTGCTTTATAACATCATCCGGATCAAGCATTTCCATAATTTGAGATCGTAACCCCTGTTTATGGTATTTCCGAAATACATAGGCTCCCGGCTTTCTGATAAAGTTCAATTCGATGATATCTTCATGACTGATATGGGCTTTGTCTCTGATGTCTTTTATCATTTCGAGCTTTCTGTTTAGAGGAATTGTCAAAAATGTGTTTCGATTGATCGCCGATGAGTTTCGGATCTCGCTTTGCGAGCATTCTATGAGTATTTCGAACGATTACAACAGATACTTAATGATTAAAAACCCGGCAACAAGAAGAACTGTAAATGCGGTGGCAAGGATGTTAAAATATTTGTCGATAAAAGACTGAATGCTGGGACCGAAAATATAAATGATCCCACCGACCAGAAAAAATCGTGCAGATCGAGATACACAGGATGCGATTAAAAATACCGAAAAATTGATGTTAAATGCACCGGCTGAAATGGTGAATACCTTGTAGGGTATGGGAGTAAATCCGGCGATTCCCACGGCCCATGCATCATATTTATTGTAAAGGGCCTCAATGTATTCGACCTTTGGGGTCAGGCCATAAAAGTCTACAATACGGCTTCCGATTGAAGCCATAAACTGCCATCCGATCAGATAGCCGAAGCATCCGCCGAGCACAGACCCGGCCGAACATATTAATGCATATTTAAAAGACTTTTTGGGGATGGCCACAGCCAGTGCTATGAGCAGTATATCAGGGGGGATCGGGAAAAAAGAGGATTCACTGAAGGCCAGCAAAAATAATGCCCATGATCCGTAAGGTGTATCTGCCCAGTGGAGCACCCAGTCATAAAGACGTCGAAGCATAAATTACCCTTTCCATCCATATTCACCCACAAGTTTGACGAACCGGCACCCGCCTAAATTTGTCTTGTGAATGCCATGTTCATCCTTGTACAGCTTAATCAGTTCCTGGGAGTAGCGGTCTCCTACAGGTATCACCATACGGCCCCCCACAGCAAGCTGGCTCACAAGGGGTTTGGGAATTCCCGGAGAACCTGCAGTAACAATAATACCATCAAAAGGGCTTTCATCCGACCATCCGGCAGTACCGTCGGAATATTTGGTCACAATATTGTGATAATGAAGCTTGTCAAACAGCTTGCGGCTACTTAAAAACAGAGAGTGTATTTTCTCGATAGTATAAACGCGAAACACTATTTCCGCTAAAACTGCGGCCTGATATCCTGATCCGGTTCCGATTTCAAGGACCCTGTCTTCTTCGCCCGGCTGCAGTGCCTGGGTCATCTCGGCTACGATATACGGCTGTGAGATGGTCTGTTGCTCTCCGATGGGAAGCGGGAAATCACCATAGGCCTGATCTCTTAAGGCTTCACTCACAAAAAGATGCCTCGGGACCTTGCACATGGCCGCAAGGACTTTGGGATCCGTTACCCCGCGTGCTTCAATCTGCCGTTTAACCATCTCTTCACGCTGGCGTTCATATTTTATGGAATTTTCATTCAATATCAAAGGTCTCGAAATTGATAAAAAGAATTGAAAGGGTTATATTGTTGGTTTAAGACGCGATGCATGATAAATAAATTTTCTATCAAATTAGAAGGGTTAGGTCAAGATTTTAGAACCTGATATCAGAAAAGAGTTTTTTTCCGGGCTCAGGACATGTGCCATGTATTTAATTATGTGATTTCGTTCAGAATATAGCAATAAAAAAACCCCTTGATTTTTCATCAAAATATAACATAATTAAATAAAACTCGCAAAAAACATAAAGCACACCGTAACATGTGAAAGAACGATAAAGAGATACGTTTTGCAGTAACCTAAGCCGGTGTCAGGATTGGGAAAAGCTATGTGCCCAAATGAATAGTACAAAACATCTGATATTTGCTAATTTATTAGTGATATTCATCGTAAGTCTGGGTGTAGCCGGATATATGATGATCGAGGGGTGGAACCTTTTAGATGCCTTATATATGACCGTCACTACCCTTACCACTGTTGGGTATGGCGAAGTACATGAGATGACCGGAATGGGACGGATTTTTACTATTTTGCTCATCTTCATAGGCGTGGCTTTCTTTTTGTATGTTGCGGGCGCCGTTGTCCAGTTCATGGTTGAAGGGCGAATCAGAACCATATTAGGGAGGAGAAGATTGGATAAAAAGATTGATCGACTGAAAAATCATTATATTATTTGTGGATATGGGCGTATCGGCAAGATTCTTTGCAAAATGTTATTAAGAAAGCCGATTGATCTGGTCGTTATTGAGAAGGACTCGGAGCTTACCCCGGTAATGGATGCCAATAAAATTCTCTATATATCAGGTGATGCGACAGATGAAAAAAATTTGCTCGGTGCAGGAATACAGCATGCCAAAGGGCTGATTGCCGCCCTGGCTACGGATACGGAAAACGTTTTTCTGGTGCTGACAGCCAGACAACTTAATCCCGGCCTTTTTATCATGGCATGTGCCAATAGAGACGAATCAAAGTCTAAATTGCTGGCTGCCGGTGCAAATAGAGTGGAATCTCCCTATGATATCGGGGCGACGAGTATGGCCCAGCGAATCATCCGCCCAACGGTGACAAATTTTCTGGAACTTGCCGTTGCTCACCGACGTAAAGATATTCAGATGGAAGAAATGCCGGTCCACTCTTCCTCTGATCTTGTAAATGTCATGCTGAAAGATTCAGGAATCAGGCAACAATTCAACCTGATAATCATTGCCATAAAAAAGTCTGACGGGAATATGATGTTTAATCCTTCTTTTGAGACGGTTATCGAGAGCGGAGATACCGTAATCGCCGTGGGGCAGGAAAATAATCTTCAACAGCTGGAAAAGATATTGAATCCGGCAAGACCAGTGTCGGGATAGCGGTTATATTTTGTAGATAATTCTTTTTTCAGTAATTATAATATCCACATACTTGTCATGGGATTCCATTTGTATTTGCGAAATTATCTGGTTTTCAAAACTAAGCGCAACCTTTCTTGTTGTGATCGATAGTTTTGGAATAAGCCGGTCGTAATATCCGTCACCGGATCCTATTCTGCCTCCTTTTTCATCAAATGCAACGCCAGGAATTATTGCGATGTCGATACATTCGATGGGCACAACATTGCAACGACTTGAGTCCGGTTCCAGGATACCTCTGGGCCCGGGTATTAAATCGGTATTTATATCATCGATTTTCATCAATTTCATATTATATTTTCTTGTGTTAAAGGCAGGAAGAATGACAATTTTTTTATAGTTTAAACATCGTTCTATTATCTTTAGGGTATTCACTTCGCTGGTGCTGTTTATGTAAAGCAATACAATATTTGCTTCTAAAAAATTGGCAAATTCAAAAAGACCGTTTTCTATTCTTGTAATTTTTTCTTCAATTTCCCTGCCAGAAAGTGCAACCAGTGTTTTTGCTATATTACTGCGTATTTCATCTTTTGTTTCCCGATTTTCTTCCATAAGTATTCTCCCGAGCAGATATTTAGAATATTAATTACTATATACAAATTTTAACGAATAATGTCAACTAACAATAATTATTGACTATATGGCTTGCCCGTGATACGACTCCCCTGAACTTTTTCAAAATATAGATGCCTGCAATATTTTTCTCAACAATCCGATTCAGGTGAGATGCAGGCTTTGTCATTTGGTTGAAAAAACATGGGAATTGTTATGCTAGAAATCAAGTTTGTGAGACAAAACCTTCCTGAAATTGAAAAAGTGCTTTCAAGGCGAGGACAAGCAGCAGACCTTGAAACTTTTAAACAATGTGATGCCGAACGCAAGACCCTTCTTCTAGAGATTGAAAACCTTAGACATCGCCGCAATGTGGTTTCTGAACAGATAGCGGCGATGAAAAAAGATGGCCAAGACGCAGATGATCTTGTGACCCAGATGCGTGATGTCGCCGGCAAGATCAAGGCGCTGGATCATGATTTGTCGAAAAATGAGGATAAACTAAATCAAATCCTTTTCGGATTGCCGAATATGCCTCATAAATCGGTCCCTGAAGGAAAGGACAGTTCTGAAAATCCTGTTGTAAGACAGATCGGCACACCGCCTGATTTTGATTTTGAGCCCCTGCCTCACTGGAGATTAGGTGAAAAACTCAAGATCTTAGATTTCGAGACCGCAGCTAAAATTACCGGTGCCCGTTTTCCCCTTTATTTAGGCAAAGGCGCTACACTGGAAAGAGCGCTTATCAATTTTATGCTTGATATTCATACTACAAAACATGGGTATAAAGAAATACTGCCGCCCTTTATTGTGAACCGAAACAGCATGACAAATACCGGTCAACTTCCAAAGTTCGAGGAAGACCTTTTCAAGCTTGAAGGTTGGGATTACTTCCTTGTACCCACGGCTGAAGTTCCGGTAACCAACATCCATAAGGATGAAATCTTAAATGAGGAAATGCTGCCGATTTTTTACACGGCCTGTACCCCCTGTTTTCGTTCGGAAGCAGGTTCCTATGGAAAGGATACCAAAGGATTGATCCGGCAGCACCAGTTCAACAAGGTGGAATTGGTCAAATTTACTAAGCCGGAAACCTCTTATGATGAACTTGAAACACTTTTAAACCATGCCGAAACGATTTTAAAAATTCTCGGACTTCCTTATCAGGTTGTCAATCTTTGTACCGGCGACCTGGGCTTTTCCGCAGCAAAAACTTATGATATTGAAGTCTGGATGCCCGCACAAGATGTTTACAGAGAAATCTCATCGTGCAGTAATTTTGAGAGCTTTCAGGCCAGGCGCGCCAATATCCGGTTTAAAAGAAAAGGTAAAAAAGGTACCGAACTTGTACATACCCTCAACGGATCCGGACTTGCTGTGGGACGAACGGTGGCCGCGTTACTTGAAAATTTCCAGCAGGCTGACGGGTCCGTTCTTATTCCCGAAGCCCTGAGGCCCTATATGGGCGGACTTGAAAAAATATCGCCGTGAAACCAGAAGATTTCCCCAAAGAGATTAGATCCTTTATCCTCCCAAAACACCGTGGCAAACTAATTTATCGGTGCCTTGGCTGCGGCCGGGAGTACGGTATTGATGAACTGCTCTATACCTGTCCGGCTTGCGGACAGTTGCTACTGATTCTCGATGAAAATTTTGACCGTTTAAAAAAGGTCCCGGGCAGGATATGGCGCAAGATTTTTGATTATCGCAAGATGCTCACAATCCCGGCGCTAAAGGGAATCTATCTTTATCATGAATTTATAGGGCCGGTTATACCGCTCGAATCTGTAATCTATCTCGGCGAAGGACACACTCCTGTCATCGAAGCAAACGATTTCTTACAAGGGAAAGCAGATCTTAAATTCTACTTTAAAAATGACGGCCAGAATCCCAGCGCCTCATTCAAAGACAGGGGGATGGCCAGCGCATTGAGCTATATCAACTTTCTGGTTCAAAAAGGTCATACTTCCGATGTTCTTGCCATATGTGCTTCCACCGGGGACACCTCGGCTTCCGCAGCTTTGTATGCATCTTTTCTTCAGCCACATGTTAAATCCGCAGTGCTTCTACCCCATAAAAAGGTGACCCCCCAGCAACTTTCTCAGCCTCTGGGAAGCGGTGCCGCTGTGTTTGAGATGCCGGGGGTTTTTGACGATTGCATGAAGGTAGTTGAAGCCCTGTCGGAAAATTATAATGTCGCACTTTTGAACTCAAAAAATGCCTGGCGTATACTTGGGCAGGAGTCATATTCATATGAAATCGCACAGGCGTTTGAATATGACATGGAAAACAAAGTCATCGTTGTGCCGATCGGTAATGCCGGCAATATTACTGCTGTAATCAGCGGGTTTTTGAAATTTTATGAGACCGGCATTATACGTTCTTTGCCGAAAATATTGGGTGTTCAGTCGGAACATGCCAACCCTGTTTATCGGTATTACCTGGAACCTGACGCTACAAAACGAAAATTTATTCCCGTAGACGTTAAGCCGAGTGTGGCCCAGGCAGCCATGATCGGTAATCCTGTTTCAATGCCGAGAGTCATTCATCTGGTGGATCTTTATAACAGGTTGTCCGGCAGGCAGAATGTCTTTTTTATAGAGGTTGACGAACAATCGATAATGGATTGGGAACTTCTGGCTAACC
>JBARSG010000152.1:0-3624 GCA_049644625.1 Desulfobacterales bacterium
TTCCAAACCGGTTCAAAAGTAATTGTTTTTTTTTGTTTGGGATTTTGAATTTCGGTCATTGGAATGTATTTGTTTTTTGGGATTTGTTATTTGGAATTTCCACTAACTCAATTACTTTGTGAACAGATACGAATGAACCTTTATATTTATTTTTATTTAGATGTCAACCATAAATTATTGATGATTTTCGATTGATGAATTCGTAAAAAGACACATATTCAACTCTATTCTGTTGAGAAACCTTTTATATGATGTGTCGAAGCTTCTATCTTTTCAATCAGGGGGGGCAAAGTGGATTCTACGTTGGCTGAGATAGCTGTTCCGCCAAGGGTCCCGGTCAGCGTATCAACAATTATTTGGTCAACGAGATCCTTTTTGTTCAGAACCCGGATTAAGGGAATATTATGCAGATTAAGGTCGGCAAGTATTCTTTCAACAGACTCGATCTGGTCTTTAAAACGAGGATTGCTGATATCAATCACATGCAACAGAAGGTCTGCGTTGTCAAGTTCTTCTAAGGTCGCACGAAAAGCAACCATAAGGTCTTTGGGGAGGTTTTTGATGAATCCCACAGTATCCGTAATGATGACTTCTATATCTCTGGGAAATTTAAGGCGTCTGCTGGAAGGGTCCAACGTGGCAAAAAGTCGGCTTTCAACCCGAACATTACTTTTTGTAAGGGTGTTCAGCAGGGTAGATTTTCCGGCATTGGTATACCCTATAATGGAGATAACAGCCAGCTCCTTTTTAGTACGCTTTGCACTTTGCTGCTTTCTCTGTTTCATTACAAGAGACAATGCATTTTCCAACCGTGCTATCCGGTTGCGCACCCGCCTGCGGTTTATTTCCAGCTTTGTTTCTCCGGGCCCGCGACCGCCGATACCACCGGTCAAACGTGACATGGCGGTATTTTTTGTAATAAGCCGTGGAAGCAGGTATTTTAGCTGGGCAAGCTCAACCTGAAGTTTTCCTTCCTTTGATTGGGCCCGTTGAGCAAAAATATCAAGAATCAATTGGGTTCTGTCAATTACCTTCAGATCTATCTTATTCGTAATCGACCGGATTTGGGACGGGTTTAATTCTTGATCAAAGATTATTAATGTTGCTCCTTTCTGAAGTGCCAGAATGATCAGATCTTGAAGTTTCCCCATGCCCATAAGGAATCTGGTATTTAATTTGCGGCGTTGCTGCAGCACCGTTCCGACGATCTCGATGCCACTCGATGCAGCCAGATCTTCCAGCTCTGCCAAAGAGGCCATGGCGGCATGTCTGGAGATCGTCGTAACACTGATAAGAAGCGCTCTTTCTTTTCCGGTATCGGCTTCAAATAAAGACGTTATATGGGCAAGCTCTGCTTCAAGTGACTGGATAAGGTCGATACATCCGATATCGAGTTGGTTGGGATTCAGAGGCTTTAAAATCTCAAACGGCTTTCCGGCTGAACTTTTTGGTAAGATATAACCCGCATGAACTCGATGAAAGTAACCCTCCCGGGTCATTGTGATTGCAGCCATGATGTCAAGTCTTAAAAGGGCAAGGTCGGTGAGGTCTTCGCTTGTCAATGGTTCATTATTCAGATGGGTGTGTATGCATCTTAGCCCTTTCAGACGACCTGGAGCCACACGATATTCACTGGTATCCGGGATGACAATCCCATGATGGTTTCCAACAATTACATAGACTGTTTTTCCCTGACGGTCTATAAGAAGGCCTATCTGCCGACGAATTTCATGGGAGAGCCTGCTTATGTCTCGAGCAAGTTCGAATGTAATAAGGAACTGAGGTGGAAGGCGACGGCGATATAGATTTTCAAGCCTTCGGATCTGACCGGCCTTAAGCCCGCCGATATTCCCAAAAAGCCTTTTCATATTGATTTTGGACTATTCTCTGGCGGTGTAATTTTCAAACCGAGTGTATGTGTCCAAAAATGTCAATATGGTGAATCCGGTGGGACCATTTCTCTGTTTGGACACGATTAATTCTGCTTTGCCTTTATTGGGATTGTTTTCATCTTTGTTGTATAATTCATCCCTGTAAAGAAAAGCCACGACGTCGGCATCCTGCTCTAAGGCTCCGGACTCTCTCAAGTCTGCAAGCTGCGGACGTTTATCACTACGGTCTTCCAGTTTTCTGTTCAACTGGGAGAGTGCAACAACCGGAAGATTGAGTTCTTTGGCCAAGGCTTTTAAAGATCGTGAGATTTCCGAGATCTCAAGATCCCGCCGTTCGGCCGAGGCGCGGCTTTTCATGAGCTGTAGATAGTCAATAACGATAAGGCCGATATCTTTTTCCATCTTTAACCTGCGGGACTTGGCTCTGATTTCAAGAGCGGTAATATTGGGAGAATCATCAATAAAAATAGGTGCTTGAGACAAAACTCCGGCAGAATCCGTAATTTTTATCCAATCGTCCTGGCTTATGAATCCCCTTCTTAAGCGAGAAGAATCAATTCTTGCCTCGGAGCTGAGCATTCGCAGGGATAGCTGTTCCTTGGACATTTCAAGGGAGAATATGGCAACAGGAATATTTGCGTCTACGGCGGCATTCTTTGCAATATTCAGGGCAAGAGCTGTCTTTCCCATACCCGGACGTCCGGCCAGGATGACAAGATCGGATTTCTGTAACCCTGCAGTTAGCTCATCAAATTTAGTGAAGCCTGTGGCAACACCGGTAACCAGAGCCCGGTTACCCTGGCGCTCTTCAAGAACATCAATATTGCTTTCGATTATCTTGCCAATGGGATAAAATGTGGGCCTGATTTTATTTTCGGATATCTCAAAAATGGAACTTTCGGCAAAGTCAATGACGTTATCCACATCACCTCGATCCTCGAAGCACCGTTTGGCTATGGAATTTGCTTTTTCAATAAGACGTCTTAAACAGGCCTTGTCATAGACGATTTTGGCATAATACTGTGCATTTACAGCGAGTGGGACAGTATCTACAAGATTTGCAAGATATGCTGCTCCGCCGATCTCTTCCAGCCGGTCATGCTCTCTTAAAATATTGGTCAATGTTACCAGATCAACAGGCTCATTTCTCGAAAAAAGTTCTGATATGGCGGAGAATATTTTCTGATGAGCAGATCTGTAAAAATCCTCGGGCGAAAGGATCTCAAGGATTTCAAGCAGCGTATTGTTGTCTACCAGAATTGCGCTTAAAATAGATTCTTCGGCCTCAAGGCTCTGGGGTGGAAGATGATAAAGATAGGGATCTTTTCCGGTTTTTAACTTTTTATCTGCCATAAGGATTCAAGTTAGTTCGTTTCGACCCGGTTGCCATTCCATTATTTTTACCCCGTGAAACTTTTTACTATTTCACTGGGGACATGTCCGAGCTAAAAATATAAACCTATCCCGGATAAACCGGCCTCCGGCTCGGAGAGAAATAACAAATCACAAGCATCAAATCTCAAATAAATACCAAATCTCAAGCACTAAATTACAAATTAACCCGCCTTAGGCGGGTAAATCTCAAATCTCAAACAAATCTCAAATCTCAAACTCAAAATTCCAAACCGGTTCCCTCCGGGCCGTAGGCCCTATGGGCCGGAGGCAAAGTGATTGTTTTTTTTTGTTTGGGATTTTGAATTTCGGTCATTGGAATTTACACAAACTCAACGAC
>JBARSG010000153.1:0-2442 GCA_049644625.1 Desulfobacterales bacterium
CACCGGTCCATCTGCTTTTAAAAAGCACAGTTTGACTATAAGACCAAACGGTTAAGCGGAGCAGGCTTGATAGTTGGGTGGTCTTATAAAGTCATATGGGTGTTTACCGCCACACATGGGTATTTCTGCGACCAGTTGCATCCTGCCTTTCTTGCAACAGGGACATTTCGTAATGTCGGTACCGGCGAGTTTTAGCATCATGTCTTTAAGCGATGTGGCTATTTTGCCGAACAATTGAGAGGGCAATTTCAGGAAGCCCCGGATGCGGTTCAAATTGGCCTTGCGGTTGCGATTGGCCAAAAACCCGTAATGGCGTATCCTGACAAATCTCTTTGGCAGTGAGTGCAGTAAAAACCTTCGAATAAATTCAACTGCGGTTACGGTAATCGGTACGATTTCATTTTTCTTGCGGTCTTTGGTGTTGAAGGTCACCCTGCCGTCATGAAGGGTTTTAATACGGCTATTGGCAATCGCTGTCCGATGGGTGTAGCGCGCCAGGTATTCGAGTACGTATTCAGGCTGTTTAATCGGTTCGCGTACACTGACGACCCACTTATGGGTATAGAGTTTACTTTTGAACGGTTGGTATCCATCGCCAAAGCTGAGTTCGTTACAACGGACGGCACGTGTCAGGTGGTCGATAAACTTACCGCGAAAGACCAGTGACAGGGCTTCCTGGTTGAACAGGTAATTGTTCTTGCAAGGGATCCATCGTTTCTCGTTCTTTGATACAGCACCGCCGGCAATCAGACAGTGCAAATGAAAATGGGCCTTTAGCTTTTGATCCCAGGTATGCAAAACCGCAATAAAGCCGGGTTTTCCACCCCACTTGTTTTTAGCAAAGACAAGCAGCGTCTTAGAGACCGCTTTAAAAAGGATCTTGAGCATCACGGATTTGTTACTCAGGATAATGGGATTCAGTTCGTGCGGCAGGGTAAAGATGACATGGAAGTAACTGACCGGCAGGAGCTCTTGCTTGCGGGCCTCAGTCCATTTTTCTCTAGGTACTTGCTGGCACTTGGGGCAATGTCGGTTGCGGCAGGAATGATAGGTGATGCGCTCAGCGCCACAGTGGTTGCAGCGTTCAATGTGACCGCCAAGGCTGGCGGTACGGCAGTTTAAAAGGTCGGATACGATTTTGTATTGATCCGGCCATAAGGGATAGGCGTTTCGATAGTCGCCCATATGCTTGCGGAGAATATCGGCCATCTCCAGCTTTGGTTTCGGCAGTTTAATGATTTGGGCCATCGGTCTTGTCCTCCTTTTTTGCATGTTTTTTGTCAATCAGATCCAAGGGGCTTGGTATCTTCGACAATGTTTCACGGCTCACATGCAGATAGATCATGGTGGTGGACAATCTCGTATGGCCCATCAACATTTGGATTCTACGCAGATCGTACCCGGCTTCCAGAAGGTGGGTGGCAAAGCTGTGACGAAGCGTATGGATGCCGGCGCCCTTCTTAATTTTAGCCTTTTTTCGAGCTTTTTCGTAGATCTGGTATATCGATGCGTAAGTGAGTGGGTGGTTCTTTTTTTCCTTAAAGGACGAAGGGAACAGGTACGTTTGTGGCTTACAGGTTTTGTAATAACGGCGCAGCTGTTTAAGCAGCTTTACAGAAAGGATCGTATAGCGCTGTTTTCCACCTTTTCCATTTTCAACTTTGATCAGCATCCGTTTGCTGTCGATGTGTTCAGGTTTTAAAGCCGCCACCTCACTGGCCCGAAGTCCGGCTGAATAGGCCGTCATCAATATCAGACAATGTTTGAGATTTTGGGGTGTATGGATGAGCCTTAAGACCTCTTCCTGTGTCAGCACAGTCGGCAGACTGGTACGCTTTTTAGAAAAACGGTAGTCAATGGGGATCTTTTTATCAGCGACGTGATTGTAGAAAAATCTTAGTCCGCTTGCCGCCACAGAACAACTGCCGGGGGTATTGCCCTTGCCGTTTTTCAAATACAAAAGATAATCTTCGATCATCTCTTTGGAGAGCTTATCAGGAGATTTTTGATAGTACCGGGTCGCTCCTATGACGGATAATAAGTAATTGCGTTGCGTCCCTTTTGCCAGATTCCTCAGTTCCATCGCCCTGATCATTTTCTGTCTTAATGGTTTCATAACGTATACCTCCTTTGTTTTGGGGTTAAACATCTGGAGGTATTTTATAGGATCAAGGCATGGAAAAACGACAGTAAAAACGAATCGGTGGGCAAATTAACTAACGGTGGGATTGGGAAGCTACCGCGAAGCGGTTGAGTCCTACTTGCATTATTCTGAAATCTTGACAGGTTCAAGCATACCAAAGATATTCTTCAGTAATCAAGTCATTTCAAAAGTGGATCATGCTTGCCACAGTCCGGACTCAGGCCATGTGCAATTTCAGTGCAGATTGAGAACGATATTGCCCCCTAACTTAAAGTCAGGGGAATCATAAACTCTTGATA
>JBARSG010000154.1:0-1790 GCA_049644625.1 Desulfobacterales bacterium
AACGAGCACCAGTCCCAGAAAGACAATTGCCACACCTACTATTTTTGGTGGATAGCGCGGCTCTTTAAGCAGCGCCATACCGAATAAGGCACCCAATGGAATACTGAGCTGTCGAAACGCTGCCACATAGCTGACATTAGTCACATAGTTCATCGATACGAGAACAAGCCCATAGGTGAGATAGATTCCAATTCCGGTCATCGCAGCCGGTCTTTTATAGGATTGCAAGACATCCGTCATGCTTTGTCGTTCACGTGAGGTGAACATCACGAATACGGTCTGCCAGAGCGAACAGCTGATTCCTTCCAGCACCATATAGACCAATGTACCCTCGACAGGGTTAAAAGATTTCCCCGGGATTTCTCTGAGATAGCGGAGAGCTATATCATCCGCTACCGTATATCCTGCGATGCCAACGGCAGCCAGAACGGCCAAAAAACAACACGGGTTTTTGTAGTTTGATAAATTGAATTCACCAAACGCTTGTATGGGCAGTATGATACATCCACCGACGATGAGAATTGCACCGAGGACAAACCAACTGCCTAACATCTGTCCCTTTCCAAGAATTAGAGTGAAAAAGAAAACGAAAATAACGGGTAAAGCTCTTGCCATTGGATACGCAATGGATATATCACCGGTGCGATAAGCTCCCGCAAGAGCTTGCAGATAAGCAGCCAGAAAAAAACCGGACATTACCACAATGATCCACACAGATCGGGGAATGAGGGGAATTACGTTCCAGTAAAAACAAATAATCGGCAAGACGCAGATAACACCGATGGTATTGGCCACCAGGTAGAAGGCTTGAGTCGGATGCTCCTTTTTGCTGATGAAGTTCCAGCCTGCATGGGTGAAAGCGGAAATTAGAAGGAGAATCGTTGCGGTTATAGACATGACAAAACTTTTTTTCTTTACACTTCGATTCTAATGCATTCCTGATTCAAAGCATAATGCTTTAAGATTTTTTCGTTTGCAATGAAAATTAGTTGCAAATTCATAAATATTGTTTAATAAGGGGGTAATTCGTTTTCCGAACCCTGCCAGATGGGAGGATCTCTATTGCACGGAGATAGATGAAAGTGTGGCCCGGGTGGAAAATAAGCCCGAACCTGAACTAAGGAGGCAAAAAGTCATGTCAGAAGAAAAAAAGGTTGGATATCGGGTGGTTGGAACAATTAAGGGAGTCAAGGGCTTTTGCAGTGCAGGTCACAAGGTTGGAGATCAGTTTGAACTAAGCGGCCATAACACGGCAGATATGTGCGGATTCTTTTACCATGATATCTTCCCTTACATCATCATGCTCCAGTTTGGGGGCGCATTCCCGGCCGAGTGGGGAGATCCGGATGTTGTCGAACTGGAATGTATGGATAGGGCCAATGTAGTAAAGATAGAGCTGCGGCGGATAATAGATGAGGCGTAGGATGAAATTTGAGGTTTCCCCGGAAAAGAAGGATCACTTCTCTTATCTTCTCATCCATTCACATTTAGACATCTTGTCAGACAATATGCCCTGGGAAGCATCTATTCAAATACTCCCTGGCAGATAAGAGAAACCATCCTCCAAACCCGATGAGAAAAAACCCGCAGATCCGGATCATAATTTGATAGCTTGTATCCTTGAGCAGCCTTTTACCCCGGCTTATTCCGAAAGAAATGAGTGCATACCATGCATAATCGGCAGCGATATGACCTAAAAAAAAGACGACGACCCCTTTAGCCCCATACTTCATAGCAGCTACGAGATACCCCAGCCCGATAGAGTGGGAGAAAGGGACGTCTATAAATAT
>JBARSG010000155.1:0-4765 GCA_049644625.1 Desulfobacterales bacterium
GGGGGTGGATTTCCCATATGACATTTGATCGACTTGCTTCCCGCCTGCTGAATAAAATCCGAATCATCGGATTGCTTGTTGCACGTGCTATCAGGCGGAGCGAAACTTGAGTAATGTATGTATTAATAAAACTGCAAAAGTTTCTTGTATGTAATAACTTCTCAATAAATTATGGAGTCGGGTCAACCTCATCATTTAATTCGCCAGAACTTTTTGAGATATTACTATATGTAAAACTAACCGCGAGAATTCATTATGAAAAAAACATTGCCCATATCCATGGAATTTATTTACCAGCTATTCTCTCTGATTTTGATTATCATTGTTGTCCATGCCGCTTACGTGGGCATCATCCGTCCCAATGCCGATGCCATCCTGGAACGGCAGGCCGCTATGATCGAAAAGGACAAAACCCTGAGTACAGAGCGGTCGGTCTATGTGTTGATTCGAGACTATGAGCAGGAAGCGTGTTTTATTCTCATGTTCTGGGCGCTGGCCATTATGGTGTTTAAAACCGTTACCACCATAAGGCACCGGACGTTGATAGAGAGGGATTTGATTCCGCTGGCCGAGGGTGTGCGTATCCTGCCTGAAGATACCCGGGAACTGTCCCGGGAGATTCAAGCGTTGCCGCCTTATCAACGGAACGCATTGCTTCCAAGAGCGTTGCTTGCGGGTTTGCAGAGATTCAGCTCTACCCGCAATGTTCAGGATGTTGCGGATGCCACCCATGCCTACTGCTCGGCGGAAAGCGAACGGCTGGAATCCGAATTGTCTATGATCAGGTATATTGCCTGGGCCATTCCCTCCATCGGATTCATCGGCACGGTCCGGGGAATTGGAGATGCGCTCGGACAGGCGCACCAAGCCATTGAAGGAAAGATCTTCGGTGTTACCCGCAGTCTGGGAGTAGCGTTTAACTCTACCCTGATCGCGCTTCTTATCAGTATTGTTCTCATGTTCATGCTGCACCAATTGCAACTCCTGCAGGAAAGATATGTGTTGGAAACCGAAGCCTATTGTGAGGATAAATTAACCAGACATTTGCATATGCAATAACAACAATAAAATTCATCTGTTGGGGTGCTTAAATGACGCTTCTCGGACTTGAACTCAGCGATGCGGGAATCTTAGCTGCCGGCGGAAAACAGGCGAGATTATTGGAAGTCGACGGACAGAAGCAAGAAAGCCCGGGGGTTGCCATCCCGGAAAAAAAGGGTCTGGTCGTTGGAAATTCCGCAGCAAGCAAGGCACACCTGTTTCCGCTTCAAGTCATCAACAGGTTCTGGGATCAATTGAATACGGAACCCCTGAAACAAACGCGTCGGCATGCGCAGAATCATGCTGAAATCGCATGTGCCCACTTATCCCACATCTGGGAAAATATTAAAATGCATGGCGATGAGATGATTATCGCTGTACCCGACTATTACGGTCGGGAACAGCTGGGACTTATTCTGGGGATGGCCCAGGAGTTGTCGATTCCTGTTAACGGGTTTGTATCCCTTCCAATAGCCGCATCATTTAATCCTTGTCCTGATGCAATGCTGCTGCATTTGGATATTCATTTGCACCGGTTTGAGATCGTTTATCTCCGTCAGGATGAGCATTTGACCCGGGAGAACTCAGTGGCCGTCCAGGAAATTAACCTCGAGCAGTTATACCGGGGCTGGGTGGAATCCATTGCCGAAGAATTTGTGCGTACCACAAGGTTCGATCCGCTTCACCAGGCCGCCACCGAACAGGAGCTATATAGCCGTTTACCCGCTGCTCTGGAAATTTTTAAAAGTCATTCATCGTTTATATTTGAAATAGCACACGGAAGACATCGTTATCGCACTCCCTTGCTCTGGGACCTGCTGAAACAAAAGAGCGAGGCGGTGTATGATGAAATCCGCCGTTCTATTGTAAAAATGCGAGATGCGCACGGTAAAAACAGCCTTTTGATTGCCCTCCAGCTGACCCATCGAATCGCCCGCCTACCGGGATTAAAGGATAAACTTTCAGAAATTGATCATTGCGAAATCATGGAACTCGAACCCGGCGCCGGCGCTCTGGGTGTTTTGCGGATCTGGGACCAGTTGGGAGATCGGCACTCCGGAAACGGGGCGTCCTTTTTCACCAGCCGTCCCTGGCGGCAGGCAGAACCGAAAGTTTCCCAAACCATTCCTTATAAAACTCCCGGTAAGATACGGCCGACCCATTTGCTCTACCGGGATGTGGCCTATCCGCTCTCCGAAAAACCTCTTTTCATGGGCTGCGATCCTTACCCTGCCGGAAAAGGCATATATGTTCAGACGCAATCATCCAGCGTTTCTAAAAAGCATTGTACGGTTCACCGTGATGCCGACAGGATTATCTTAACGGATACCAGCAATCAAGGAACGTTCGTGAACGATCAAAGGGTTGACGGGAGCACGACACTGGAACTTGGCCAAATTGTTCGTCTGGGGACATCCGGAGAAACCTTCCGTCTCATTGCCTGTATGGAAACCCATGAAACGTAGAAAATTAAATGTATTCAGCTTATCTTTTATCGACTGCATCTGCTGCGGGTTAGGGGCGATCATTCTTTTGTTTGTCCTGGTAAACGCCAAAAGCGCCGTTCACCGGGATGCTGTAACCTCAGATTTGCGTGCTGAAGCAAGCAAACTGGAAAAACAGGTGCTGGAGGGCAAAAAAAAATTGGTTGAGGCCCGCAACATCCTTTCACAGACCCAGACCGAACTGGTGACGACCCAGGGGCGATCCAGTGAAATCATAGACATACTCAATGAGAACAAGGTGGAACTGGCCGATCGGGACAAGGATACCCTGGCAACCAAAACACACATCAATAAGCTGAAAACCGATTTAAAATCACTCGAAGAGGAACTCCGGCGATTGAAGGCCGGGGCAAAAACAGATGATGATCTGGGTTCCAGGTTGCACCCGTTTCCCGGGCATGGGGATCGCCAGTATCTCACCGATTTGAAGATGGGCGGCAAACGAATTTTTATTCTGGTAGACGCTTCCGCCAGCATGCTGGATGAAACCATTGTGGGGATTATTCGTCGGCGCAATCTAAAGAATTCCCAAAAATTAAGTGCCCCCAAATGGCGTCAGGTCGTAAAAACAGTGGATTGGCTGATAACCCGGCTTCCACCGACCAGTAAATTCCAAATATACACATTTAACGAAACCGCGCGTCCACTGATTGAAAAAACAAAAGGGATCTGGTTGGATGCCGGTAAGGTTGACCCATTAACCCTTGCAGCAGACAGCATGCACCGGGTGGTTCCGGAGAAAGGAACCAGTTTATTAAACGCATTCAAAGCAATAAGCGAGATGAAACCGGCTCCGGACAACATATTTTTACTTTCCGACAGTTTGCCGACCATGGGCATCAGCAAGCCATGGCGAACAAGAGTTTCCAGCAAAAACCGTGTCCGTTTATTTAATGAGGCGATCCCGAAATTGCCGGCCCGAGTTCCGGTGAACATCATCCTTTATCCCATGGAAGGGGATCCGCTGGCTGCTGATGCCTATTGGCGTCTGGCCAAGAAAACCAAAGGATCTTTTTTCTGTCCTTCGAGAAATTGGCCGTAAACGCAGTCCGAGATGACATGACCTTAAACGTCATTACAAAAGAAGGAGTAATGGAGTAATGGAGTGTTGGAATAGTGGAAAAAATTTTTAATTTCAATACGGTAATACGCCAGTATCCTCTCAGTCCATTGGCTATTTATGCATTATGAAAAACCGAAGACGGGACCTAGAAATATTCAGCCTTTCCTTTCTTGATTGTATCTGCTGCGGTTTCGGCGCCATCATTTTGCTGTTTGTGCTGTCCAAATTTGCCGAACCGGTGGTCATTGAAAAAATCAAGGAAAATATGCAGACCCAAATCGTTCGCCTGGAAAACGAACTGTTTGAAATCCGGGGCGAAACCCAGATTTTGAATCGCGAGCTGACGGCGAAAAAGGAGCAGTTGTCCCAAGAGAAGGAAAAGCTCGCCCCTCTCCAGGGCGATCTTTCGGACGTTGAAGGCCAATTCGCTGCGTCGAAAGACGACGCCGTGGTACAAAATATTATTGAAGGCAAACTGGCCCGGGCACGACAGGAACTGACCGAAGAAATGAAGCGGCTTTTGAAAAGCCGACCCAAAAAAATTACCCGTTCGGTGGGGGGTATCCCGGTGGACAGCGAGTATATCGTTTTTATCATCGACACCTCGGGCAGCATGCAGCGGAATGCCTGGCGCCTGGTACAGAAAAAAATGCGGGAGACTCTCGAAATCTATCCCAAAGTCAAAGGTATTCAGATCATGAACGATATGGGAAATTTCCTGTTTTCCCAGTATGCTGGAAAATGGATACCGGACACCCCCGCCCGCCGCAGCGCTATCATCTCAGCCCTCAGTTCCTGGAGCTCTTTCAGCAACAGCAGTCCGGTGGAAGGGATTACCGCAGCGATCAATAGGTTCTATTCGAAAAATAAAAAAATAAGTCTCTATGTATTTGGTGACGAATTCAGTGGTGCAGCAATCCAGCCGGTCATCAATGAGGTGGACAGAATCAACAGGGCAACAAAAGACGGTTCTCGTCGCGTCCGGATCCATGCCGTAGGTTTTCCGGTGGTCATGGAAAAAACGAACCAACGCGGCAACACAGGAGAACGATTTGCTACCCTGATGCGCGTTTTATGCCAGAGAAACGGTGGCGCCTTTGTCGGGCTGAACAGCACAAGACCTTAATGGATCAAAAGGAATTAAGGTGGGTTTTGA
>JBARSG010000156.1:0-2197 GCA_049644625.1 Desulfobacterales bacterium
GAATTAAGAAAAACAATGTTAAATTTATATGGAGTATGATAAATCTAAAAAATTGGTTCCACTAAATACAGGATACAATGTAAATTTTTCGCTTATTTCACTTCCCAAAAGAGAATTTTTATCAAAAAAGAGATACGTCATGCATCCAGGTGAATTCATAATGTCGCTTCCTACCAGCGTTCGAATTGTTGTTATTGTGTTGCTTGCCATTTTTGCCCACTTCACCGTCCAGGGCCTTAAACGACTGAGCGGTTGGATGCTTACTTTGAAGCTGGAGACTGATCCTTCGACCACAGAAATCTTTACCCGTCGATACCCCAAAATTGCCACTGTGACCACTATCCTCGTCAGCGGTCTTAATTTTGCCATCTATTTCATGGCCATCGGGTTAATCTTAAGGGAATTTAATGTTTCTTTGACCGCATACCTGGCAAGCGCTTCTGTTATCGGACTTGCTGTTGGGTTCGGGTTGCAGGGCCTTGTACAGGATGTTGTTATCGGGTTAACCTTAATTTTTTCAGATGTGCTAAACATTGAGGATGTCGTGGAGATGTCAGGGCAGGTTGGCAAAGTCGAAAACATCGGATTAAGATTTACGACGCTGGTCAATCTGCATGGCCAGAAGATCTATGTTCCCAACCGGAATATCACCATGATCAGCCGATTTCGTCGGGGGTCTATCCGAGGGTATGTGGATATCCAACTTCCTGATGAAATAGAGGAAGAAACGGTGACAGAAGCGGTGAAATCCATCGCTACGGGGTTGTATAGCCAACAAAAGTCCATTATTTTGGAAAAGCCCGAACTCTTTGGTGTAAAAGAAGCCAAAGGTGGCAACTGGCGCTATCTGCGGGTCAAGTTTCGGCTTTGGCCAGGTCAGACTGCAATCATAGAGACCACATTCAAACAAAGAGTAATTGATTTCATGAAAAAGACATATCCAAATTATGCGGATTGGATGATCACGATCGCGTATCGAGTTGAATAGGGCTTTTTCAAAATCAGCCTTCAGCGATTTTTTACCGGATAAACTTAAAGATGACTATTTGTCTGTTCCCTGAGCGCAATGAGTGGCAAACACCGGCTTGGTCTGTTTTATGATTCACTCAAAGCTTACGGGGCGGTTTTTCTCATATGGGTTCTTTTTAAACTGGATCGAACCGTCTGATGGAACTCTATGAATCCATGCCGTATCGATTGAAACGTCGATATGACCATCAAATTTCATAGAAACCATCCACCAAGGAGGTGCCAGATTTTGATTCGTGCATTAATTTTCTTTTTAACGATCAGATTCGTCGTATGATTACGCCAATCAAGGTTTGACAACAATTTCACATCAAAACCATCTATTTTTTAGGAATATCAACACACCAACAGACGACAAGCAAAATGAAAGCCCAATAGTTATAAAGAAAGCATGAGAAGAATGTTGAAACGGTAGCTCAACATTCATTCCATATATACTTGCCACCAATGTAGGAAGCATAAGGATTATTGTGACCGATGTCAGAAATTTCATTACAATAGTTAGATTATTCGAAATGACTGATGCAAAGGCGTCCATCATACCGCTAAGGATGTTACTATAAATATTCGCCATTTCAATAGCCTGTTTATTATCAACAATTATATCTTCCAGTAAATCTTTATCATCTTCATTCAATTCTAAGGTCCTGATTTTAGATAATCGTTCCATCATGAGTTCATTAGACCTCAATGAGGTTGTAAAGAATACAAGACTCTTCTCTATGTCCAATAGTTTTATTAGTTCCTCATTTTTCATCGATCTGTGCAATTCCGTTTCAACCTCGTTACTCTTCTTGTTAATTTCTTTCAGATATTTCAGGTAAAAAAAAGCTGTTCTATGAAAAAGATGTAAAATGAAACGGCGTCTATTTTCAGTAGGAAGGTTTTTTATCTTACCTTTAAATAAATCCAAAACCTCATTTATATCCCATAAGCATACGGTAATTATTATATCTTTGGTAAGGACTATACCAATTGGCAATGTTGTAAACGGAACTCCCAAATTATCTTTATCAAATTTAGGTACTCTTAATACAATTAAGGTCGTATTATTTTCTGTTTCGATTCTCGATCTTTCATCAATATCCAATGAATCTGTTAAGAAGTCCAAAGGAATAGTTAGATCCTTTGATAGCTTTATAAGCTCATCCGGGCTAGGGTTTGAAAC
>JBARSG010000157.1:0-4794 GCA_049644625.1 Desulfobacterales bacterium
TGAGCATCTGCTGCAACCATATCTTTCGATGCGACGATGGTATCCATACGGATAACTTTACCCGGACCGTTCGGTCCATTATCTGAGAGCACTCTGGTTGCATCTATCACTACAAGTTGAGGTCGGAGCAGAGAACACAAATCAACGATGGCTGAATCGAGGTCGTGATCCCGGTGCATAATCATGCGATCCCATATCAGCCCCATCATTCCTTTCATGGATAGGCTCACACCCGTCGCAAAATGAGACTTGGCCACAGGTGCTGCAATGAGAACATCGGCCTCCAAGACGTCCTGCATAACATCTGTCTTTTTTAAACTCAATCCTTTGGGAATTTGGGCCGGTTTGTAGAAATCGAACTTGGTAAGTGCATGAACTATGCCTTTGTCGAAAACTTCACAGGCTTGTTTTATGCTTTGAATACAAAGTTCATTCTGTGCATAAGGATGGTCAAGAACCCGTATCCTGGAGGCTCCGGCTTCCCAGCTCATTGCCACTAGTTCCCCGACAATTTCGGGATGCGTATTGGTGGCACTTTCCGGCTTGAGAGGATAACTCATATTGGGTTTAATCACGACCTTGTTTCCGGGTTTGATAACAGATTTCATGCCGCCGATAAGTTCCACGGCAGTACGAGTGGCAGGTCCGGGTCGGCCTTTGACAATACTCAAGTCAGGAACTCCTGCATTGGCAGTGGCGGTCTTGCCGGCGATGGCTGATTTAGGGAAAGAAAACCCTGCTGTTCCCATTGCGATCAACAGGGCTCCTTTCAGTTGTTTTATCAGGAATTCTCTTCGGCCCAGAGTTTTTCCCGCCAATGTTTTTCCATAGGGCAGAGAGTCAAAAAAAGATTTTTTTTTCATAAGACCAAACTTGTTGATCGCTTATGGCTGACTAATGGCAAATAATGAGGGTTGCCGAGGTCGCCAAAATCGATTTGGGTGAATATGGCAAAGTCAGCAACCCCGTTTCAGGAAAAAGTATTAACTTGCAAATGTCAGAGATTCCGCACCGCTTAAGCTCCGGGTTAATCATCTTTTAGGCAAGGTATAGGTCCCGGTGACTTCAGTCCAATTGTCGCCTTTGGTTTTATCCTTGGTATATGGCGTGATTTGTCTTCCGGTTAAGGATAATTCCCCTTTGATTCCTTCGAACCGGCCGGTCCCCTTGATGTATTTACCCTTGGCATTAATTAGCTTTATTCCTTCAACTATCGTCGTGGCACCTTGAAGCTTATACGTAAATGTGGAGCCGTCTTTAAAGGTTATTTGGCTATACGTCTCCCATGCGCCTTGCTTTTTGATACCGTCAAACGTACCCTGGAGCTCTAAGACCGCAACTTCGTTTTCAAATATAGCCACGCCTCTCCGTTCAAACACACCAACTTTATGTCCTTTCACGTCAGGGAACAGAACATACTCAAACTTGGTAATTTGGCTAGTTGAATCGTACTTCATGGTCTCTGCTTTCGCCTGTGTGGCAGGCACCAGTATCAAAGCTGTGACGAGGAAAATGCCTATACAACTCAAAATAGTGATGGTCATCTTGCTCTTTTTCATGATTGTGTCCTCCTTTTTGGTTCTAAGGTTTGTAAAATTATGAGTTTAGGATCCGAGCCAACAGTGGCTTTGGCTTAATAAATATGATCGGCCTTAACTTTTAGCTCCTGATAGATTAATAAGACTTCCTATCAGGAGCATTGCCGGCACAATTTAAGTTTTCCCATTATAAAAAAAGGATAAAAACTGGCTTTTTGAAAAATTGGTTCTTCTTTTCTCATGATCTTTTCCCTTTCCTTGTTGAGTTTTAATATTATTACAGCAACCACCGTGCCACCGTGCTAAAAAACATACTAAAACAACTCAACTGGTTGAATTTACTTAAAATAAAATGTAATGCTCAATTCCTTTCTTGGCCTGAGCCTTTTCAAAAAGTTATTGTATTTGGCCAGAATGCTGATATTTCGGCAATTAGTCGAATTGTTGTTATTTCCAGTATGGATAGCGATATAACTGTCTGACTTTCAATAAAATCCTGAGAGAATGATCTATAATAAAGGATAATGAGAAATAAATGAAAATTTCTCTTGTTTTTATGTTGATGTTGCGATATTTAATCATAATTGCCATATGTCAAAAGACGGATAATGAAAAATCGCAAAATAATTGATAGCAAAATAATTAAATCAAAGAATTATTTTGCCAATGATATATGCCCATGGCCAGAGTACGGGGTTTTCCAGGACTCAACACAATAGGAGGATTACTTTATGGGTGAGATTGACTTGGATTTTTACAAAGTACTCTTTGAAGATCTCGATCCAGAAAACCTGAAGAAGCGATTTCTAAAATTGCTTTTGAGAATCCAGAATGTGGATCGCGGATCTATCTGGGTCAAACGAGAAAACAGGTATGTATGTATCGAAGCCCTTGAGAGTCCTACAGATGCAGATACCATTAAAGGAGCTAGTATCAGCACTGACCGACCAAGCATTGTTGGCTGGGTGATGGAAAACGCTGAAATGACTGTGGCAGAGGCCGGCAAGGACCCCCGTCATTATAAAGAGTTTGAAGAGGGATGGAAAGTAAAGAGCGTCTGGATTCTTGCTTTTCCGCTAATTTTGAGAAATGGGCAAATTTACGGAGTCGTCCATCTCATTGATACAAACAAGGATAACAAACGTCTCAATATTGATGAAAAATACCTAAAACTCCTCAAGAGCATCGTGGATATGGGTTCCATCGCCTTAAGCAACGCTCTGAACTATGCTGAGCAACTCGAAAGGAATCTTGAACTTGAGCAAACCCTTGCAGAGATTCAGAGCAAGGTTCAAATTATTGGCCAAAGCCGTCCATTCATCGATGTAATGAAAAGGGTCCGTGAATACGCACGAACGGATTTTCAAGTGCTGATTACCGGCGAAAGCGGGACAGGTAAGGATCTCATCGCTATGGCGTTGCACAATCTCTCTTCCCGAAACAATAAACCGTTTGTTGTGCAGAATTGTAGTGCCATCCCGGATACGCTGCTGGAAAGCGAGCTTTTTGGATACAAAAAAGGCGCTTTTACCGGCGCAACAGAAGATAAGACCGGCCTTTTGAAAGCCGCTGACGGCGGTACAGTTTTCTTAGATGAAATTGGAGATATGTCCCTGCACCTCCAGTCGCGCATATTGAGAGTCATCCAGAACAACGAAATTAAACCCCTGGGGGAGACCAGGACCAGCAAGATCAACATAAGGATTATTTCTGCCACCAATAAGGATTTAAACCAAGCAATTGCCAAAAAAGAGTTCAGAGAAGATTTATTCTATCGTATCAATGTTCTTCCGCTCCACCTTCCACCATTGCGGGAGCGGAAGAAAGATATACCGCTTTTGCTAAATTATTTTCTCAAAAGAGAAGCTCTCAAACTAGGAGTTTCTCAGAAAAGAATTTCAAAAAAAGCCCTGCAGTATCTGGAAGATTACCAATGGGAAGGAAATATTAGGGAACTTGAAAATTTCATCAAATATATTCTTAGCACAGTTGATAATGATATTGTAGGTGTGAACGAGATACCAGATCATTTTAAGAAAAAAGAAATTTATAAAAGGGACGTTATCAACACCTTTGATTTTCAAAAGGAACCGATGTTTTCAGACAAAAGTTTTTCTCCAGCAACAGCTGAGTCTCCATTTGCCGGTTGTTCTTGGGAAGAGCTTGAAAAAGATTATGTTCTCTATCTTCTTAATAAAAACAGATGGAACATAACTCGTGCTGCTAATGATGCAAAGATAAATAGATCAACTTTTGATTCAAGAATGAAGAAACTTGGCATTAATAAAAGATAAAGGATTTGAAAACGTTAGCTCTTGATTTATTAAGCCTTGCAAGCCTGGTATGATTCAACTCGTTAGTATTTGACTTCTGTTCTCCATATCAACATTTTTCCAATTTGTCGAGGATGTCTCCTATAGTAAAGGATGTCCCCGGTAGTAATGCTTGATTTTTTGTCACATCTACAATAAATATAAGTCAATTAGAACAACCGTGACATCCACCATAAAAAAGATAGGGAATAGAACAATGAAAAATAAGATTAATTTGCTTGTTTGTTTGACCGTTTTTTTTACCATCATTTTTGCAATTTTATCCTTTGCAGGAGTGGAAGGAGGAACCATGGAATTAATAAGCTCGGCATTTGATGAAGGTGCGATGATCCCAGGCAAGTATACCTGTGACGGGGCGGATGTGTCTCCACCGCTGAAGTGGGGGGCACTACCTGCCGGCACAAAAAGTCTTGCGCTTATCTGTGATGATCCGGATGCTCCGGTGGGCACTTGGGTTCACTGGGTATACTATGATATTCCGGAAGGGGCAGAAGGCCTGCCGGAGAAAGTGGCAACCGATGAGCACCCGGCACAGGGCGGTACACAGGGGATCAATGATTTTCGTAAGATAGGCTATGGCGGCCCTTGCCCACCTGGCGGCACTCACAGGTATTATTTCAAACTATACGCCCTTGATACAACCCTGAATTTATCTTCCGGAGCCACAAAAAAGCAACTTTTAAAAGCAATGGAAAATCACATAATCGGCCAGGCCCAGCTTATGGGGAAATACAGGCGCTGATTTAAGCACTAAATGATTGCATAAAAATAGAATATCGGTTAATGAAATAGGGTTCAGAGGTTCAGGGTTCAGAGGTTCAGGATTCAGAGGTTCAGGAAATAATGGTTAATAATCAAGGGTAACAATTAACAGTTAATTATTGATTATTAGATAAGGGTTCAAGGGTTCAGTAACCCTGAAC
>JBARSG010000158.1:0-3364 GCA_049644625.1 Desulfobacterales bacterium
CATTATCAGCCGTTTTGTTTATGTTGGGTCTGGGGGCTCTCTGCGGAGTTGTGCTCAGTGCTGCTTCCAAAATCTTTTACGTCTATGAGGACACCCGAATTGCCCAGGTAGAAGCATTTATGGCCGGCGCAAACTGTGGAGGTTGTGGATATACCGGATGCTCTGCTGCAGCCGTTGCCGTGGTTTCCGGTGAAGCACCCCCCAGTGTCTGTATCATTGCCGACGCTGAAGCTGCGGCCACTATTGCCGCCGTCATGGGCGTGGATCCGGGTACGGCCGAACTTTTACTCTCTTACAATACCTGCACGGGCGGCGATCGAGCCCCCGATAAATATTATTATATGGGTATTAACAGCTGTCAGGCCCTTGCCTCCTTGTATGGGGGAAAACACGAATGTCCGGTAGGATGTCTGGGTCTGGGCGACTGTGTCAGGGCCTGTGTTTTTGATGCCCTTAAGATAGGACCCCATGGATATCCGGTTGTTGACGAAATGAAATGCGTGGGATGCGGTGCATGTGAAAAAGTCTGCCCAAAGGATATCATGGAAATCAAAACCATGTCCCAAAAGCTGCTCCATCTCAATCAGTACGATGATCGTATCGCCCCCTGCCAGCAGACCTGCCCTGCTGAAATTGACATTCCCAGATATATTTACCAAATCAAGAACGGGGATTACGAAGGCGCGGTAAACACGATCAGGGAACGAAATCCTTTACTGTTATCCTGCGGCCGGGTCTGTCCCCATCCCTGTGAAAATAAATGCCGCAGGGGCATTGAAGACGAACCGGTTTCCATCAATCAGTTAAAACGTTTTGTTGCCGATTATGAAATGAATTCAGGACGTCATCTTCCCGTATCCGTGGCCCCTTCCACCGGTAAAAAAGTGGCTGTCATCGGTGGCGGCCCGGCAGGATTGAGCTGTGCTTTTTTTCTCCGCCGTTTGGGCCATGATGTTACCATCTTTGACGCCATGCCCAAATTAGGGGGTATGATTCGTTATGGAATTCCCGAATATCGACTCCCCAAAGAGGTCCTGGCATGGGAAACCGATGGGATTTTAAACATAGGGATTGAACACAAGCCAAACGTAATGCTGGGCCGTGATTTTGACATCGGATCGCTTATGGCTGCCGGATATGACGCTGTTTTCTTGGGCATCGGCGCCTGGAAAGACTACACTTTGGGGGTTGAAGGTGAAAATCTTGGCGGTTGTTATACTGGGATTAATTTTCTGACAAATTTTGCTTTATGGCAGCAGGAAGACGGTGCCAAAGACCGTCTGCCGTTTGTCGGCAATAGATGCGTCGTGATCGGTGGCGGGAACACCGCCATCGACTGTGTCCGCACTCTGATTCGTCTGGGTGCTGAAGAAGTATCGATTGTGTATCGCCGGACCCGCAAAGAAATGCCGGCCAATATGGTTGAAATTGAGGCCGCCGAACATGAAGGCGTGAAATTTACTTTTCTGGCTGCGCCGACCCGTGTAATCGGTGATGAGGAAGGCAAAGTTACCGGACTTGAATATCTGAAGATGGAACTCGGCGAGCCGGATGCCAGCGGCAGACGCCGTCCGGTGCCCATTGAAGGTTCGGAGACCGTCATGGAAATCGATATGCTGATTACCGCCATCGGACAGGGTCCGGATGTCTTTTTCAAGGATGAAAGCAAACGTCTGAATGAAGATTTAAATATTACCCGCTGGAATACCATTGACTCTGAAGATCCGGTGGCACTGCAGTCCAGCATACCTTATATTTTTACCGGCGGAGACGCCGCTACCGGTGCTGACCTGGTTGTCTCTGCGATCGGCGCAGGCCGACGAGCAGCCCGTTCGATCCATTTGTACATTACCGGCGAGGAAATAACGCCGCCGGACAAAACACTATTTACGAATAATATACCGGTGTCAATCTTTGATTCGGTTGAAGGAATAGAAAAATCTGCAAGAACAAAGATGCCGGAACTTCCGGTGGAGGATCGGATTAAATCTTTTGTTGAAGCAGACCTTGTTATCAGTGAAGAAGAAGCCCTCTATGAATCGAACCGCTGCCTGCAATGTTGCCTGACCTGCTATAACAAGGACGTCGCCTGAAGCTCATATGATATCAAAACGTAAACAGAGCGCAAAACGCAATCTTGGTTTTGCGCTTTTTTATTTAGGCGCTTCGTTGTAAATTTTGTGTTTTTTGTGGCAAAACTTTTTCAATTCTGCCACTAAGGCACCAAGACACGAAGAAAGAATAATGAATATATCCTTTGTGCCTTAGTGTCTTTGTGGCAAATATTTTTGGTTCCGGTTTATCCGGGTTAGGGTTCACTTAAAAAAACAACACTACATTTTGGATTTCACCAGCACCTCACATCTCCGGTATCCACATGGACGAAATCGGACTCAGGATAATACCCTACGCCGCCGGCTTGCATCTTCATACAGATATTGCTTAACCTTTTGGTATCACAGTCCGGAACCCGGATATCGGCGGCCTTTCCTTGCATATGCAGACTATTCTTTGAAACGGCCTTGGTTTTTTTACGGAGCATGGCGTTTGTTTCAGGAGAACGGTATCCCGAAATGATATGGAATTGAGCGCCATCACCCATGGCCTTAGAAATAGTATGGAGAAAATCGATAAGATCTTTATGGATGGGTTTAATTTTTCCTGAATAATGATCACGAAAAATATAATTGATTTTTCTCAAGGCATTTGGTCGATACCGGCCTTGGGTGTAATAGCAGACCTCAAGCCTTTCATTGGTATGCGTATTATAGAAGGACAGCCTGCGTTTCGGAGTCAAAAAGCGATTGATTGACGCAACAGCCGACATGGGAAATAGGCCGCTCACAGCTGTTTGTGCCCCGATTTTTAAAAAACCGCGACGGTTACAATACATTTTTTTAATTTCACTTCTTTTTATCGAATATCGGCAACGCTAACCCGGATAAGTCTGGAAAGTGACTAAAATTTGGCCATCTAACTATCAGAAGAATGAGGCGGTAGTCAAACTATAAATCTTAAACCAGCAGGGTAAACACATTTGATTTCCATGCAGCGTAGCGTCGTGGAGCGTTCTCCCTGCATAGGGATTAAAATGCGTTTACCCTGGTAAGTGCCGGCATATGCCTTGACACTTGGAAATAGGGTGCATAAAGTAAAAAGCTTGGCCCAGAGGTCCAGGCTTTGATTATCCCCAGAGGGGATTTGCTTTGTTGGAAGTTCATTGAATTATTGAAATTACAAATATCAAATTACAAATATCAAACAATTTCCAATGACCGAAATTCGAAAATCCAAACAATGTTTCGTCCTGGTAAGTTTTGGTCATTGAACATTGAAATTTGAGATTTGCCCTTCGGCTTGGCTC
>JBARSG010000159.1:0-9271 GCA_049644625.1 Desulfobacterales bacterium
GGGCCATATAGCATTCGCACCCAATAATCGGTTTTATTCCGGCCTTATTCGCCTTTTCATAAAACGTCATGGCTCCGAACATGGTGCCATGGTCGGTGATCGCAACGGCGTCCATATCAAAATCTGCGACACGCTTTAACAGCGGATCGATCCTTATAGCTCCGTCAAGAAGACTGTATTGGGTATGCACATGAAGGTGTACAAAATTGGGTGTGGTCTCTGTCATTTTATGTTTCGAATAATTGGGGACTAATCAAGACGATAATTAGGCGCCTCTTTGGTAATAATCACGTCATGGACATGGCTTTCACGCATGCCGGCCGCGCTGATCTTTATGAAGCGTGCTTTTTCCCTGAGTTCATCCAGGGTTCGGCACCCCACATATCCCATTCCTGCCTTTAGCCCTCCAATAAGCTGGAAAATATTATCGGAAAGGCTTCCTCTATAAGGCACACGGCCCACAATACCTTCCGGAACCAGTTTGTCGCCGTAGACATCTTCACCCTGATAGTACCTGTCCTTGCTTCCTTTTCTCATGGCTTCTATGGACCCCATTCCCCGGTAAGCCTTATAACTGCGACCCTGGTAAATAACCAACTCACCCGGACTTTCCTCGGTTCCTGCAAGAAGACCGCCAATCATTATCACATAAGCCCCTGCGGCCACGGCTTTTGTAATATCACCTGAAAATTTAATGCCGCCGTCAGCAATCAGGGGAACACCGGTTTTGTTAGATACCGACTTGCAGTTTATGATTGCGGTAATCTGAGGGACACCAACACCCGCAATAACACGAGTGGTACAGATGGAACCGGGTCCAATTCCGATCTTAACTCCGTCCACACCGGCCTTAACAAGGGCTTCAGCTCCCTTTGCCGTGCCGACATTTCCGGCGATCAGCTCAATTTTCTTGAAATTATTTTTTAAAATTTCTACAGCATCAAGTACATTTTTTGAATGTCCGTGAGAGGTATCGATTAAAATAATATCCGCTCCCGCCTTCAGAAGCGCCTCTGCACGTTCTTCCATATCAGAGCCGACTCCAATGGCTGCTCCCACTCTGAGTCTGCCCATATTGTCCTTACAGGCATTCGGGTATTTTTTTATCTTTTCAATATCTTTTATGGTTATCATTCCGATCAGCATCCCCTTTGAATCGACAACAAGAAGCTTTTCTATCCTGTGTTCATGCAGGAGTTTCTTTGAGTCTTCCAGTGTAATTCCTTCTGAAACAGTAATCAGATTGTCTTTGGTCATGACTTCAGAAACTTTCTTTTCAAGATTTGTTTCAAATCTTAGATCCCTGTTTGTCACAATGCCTACCAGTTGATCTCCTATTGTAACCGGAACACCGGAAATACGATATTTTTCCATGAGTTTCAATACTTCATGAACCGGCTGATCTGGATGAATGGTTACCGGATCGACGATCATGCCGCTTTCCGATTTTTTAACCCGGTCAACCTCAACAACCTGGCTTTTAATACTCATGTTTCGGTGTATAAAACCCATCCCGCCTTCACGGGCCATACTTATAGCCGTGTCAGCCTCTGTTACCGTATCCATGGCAGCACTGACTATGGGAATGTTCAGTGTAATGTTTCTTGTCAACCGGGTCCGGGTATCAACATCCCTCGGTAGAACATCAGAAAAGCCCGGCAGCAATAAAACATCGTCAAAAGAAAAAGCTTCTTCAAGTTGTTCTTTTTTCATAAGCTCCTCCAGAAAGGATTTTGTTGATTTATCATGTCCATCCAAAACTCAGAGGCCGATCAATGGGAACAGATTTCTGAGAATCCCTCGTGTATTTTTTCAAAACCGAATAACAAATGGAACTGTCTTTTGCAATCTTTATTCGCCCGAAATTTTTACAAGTCGCCTTGACATTGCGTTAATACCCGTAATAGATAACTGCATGCTTACTAAAATAAACCCCAACAATCCACAGGAACGACTCATCACAGAGGTTGTCGAGATCCTTAAAAAAGGAGGTATTATTGCCTATCCAACCGACACCTATTATGGAATCGGTTGCGATATTATGAATAAAAAGGCGATTGAAAATATTTACCAGTTAAAACAGCGCAATAGAATAAAGCCCTTTAGCTTCATCTGCTCGGGACTTAAAAATATCAGCCATTATGCCAAGGTCTCAAATTATGCATATAAAACCATGAAACGACTTTTGCCGGGCCCTTACACATTCGTTTTGGAAGGATCCAAACTGGTTCCCAAAATCATGCTTACCAAGCGGAAAACCGCCGGAATACGTGTGCCGGATCATCCGATTTGCCTTGAACTGGTTGAAAAGCTGGGGAATCCCATTATCACCACAAGCGCTACAATGCCTGATGGCACCAATTTTTTCGACCCGTCCCTTATTCATGATTTTTATCATCCCAGAATAGATGTGGTAATTGACGGTGGACCTGTCCCGGGGCACCCTTCAAGTGTCATATCTCTGATTAACGACATGCCTGAGGTTATCCGCAAGGGACGGGGAGACATCACGGTTTTTGAATGACAAATGAGGCTCGTGGTTTAGAGTTTTCCCGGTTAAATTCGCTGCGCTCCTTTTCTGCAAAAAATTTAAGTGGGCAGGCAGGGTTCGAGGTTCAATAAATAATGGTTAATAGTCAATGGTCAACAATTAATTATTGATTATTAGATCGGGGACCAGGGTTCGGGGTTAAAGGCCTTTTTCCGGTGCATATAAATAATCTGCGGATAAAGATGGATCTGTGATTCGGTTTAATAACGCTTTAGCAGATGAATCCATAATATATTTTATAAATGAGAATTTTTTCTCCCGGGCATAAACTTTAGAAATTTTCCCTTTAATCCCGCCCAGACGGCCGGCCCATTCAACAGCATCTTCAAAATTTCCAATCCGATCTACCAAACCCAGTTTTTTTGACTCTTCTCCAGTAAAGATACGTCCATCAGCAAGCGATTCCACCTTGGCTTTATCCATCTTTCTGCCTTCAACAATATCTCGAATAAATTGCCGGTGAATTTTTCTTGCAAAATCTTTAAGGATTTTCTTTTCTTCAGGCTTCATCTTTCGAACCGGAGATCCCATATCCTTGTATTCGCCGCTTTTGATGACAATGGGAACCAATCCGATTTTACTGAGCAGCTGCTGATAATTCGTAAACCCCATGATAACGCCGATGCTGCCGGTTATTGTCCCTGGATTGGCAACAATTCCATCTGTCCCTGCGGCAATGTAGTATCCTCCGGAAGCCGCAATTGAACCCATGGAAGCCACAACTTTTTTTGATTTCGAAGTCTTTCTGATCTCCCTGAAGATTTCCTGTGAAGGACCAACGGCGCCCCCCGGAGAATCGATGCGGATCACGATGGCTTTAATAGAGTTGTCCTCCCGGAAGCGCTTTAGGTTATGGATTGCTTTTTTAGAATCCGTAATAATGCCCTGGATTTCTATGATGCCGACCTTCTCTCCGAATTCAAATTCAGTATCCCTTGTACCGAGGACAAACAGAAACGTCATTACTATCATTGCTGTCGCAACAACAGACGAAAAGGTCAGGACAAAAAAAAGATATGGATGCCTGCGCGAGAACATTTGTTATTTGGTAAACGGTTAGCGGTTAATTGTTGTCATTCAACTTTTCCTGAAGGTTTTCACGTAAAATCTCTCCGAAGGTTGATGTTGCGGGTCCCGCGTTATTGACATACTCGGTCAGCAGGCTCTGCTCATCTTCAATTTCAAGTCGCTTGATCGAAAGGCCGATCCGTCTTTCCACGCTGTTGATATTCATAACTTTGGCGGTAATGACATCGCCGATGTTAAATTTTCCGACGGGGGTTTTCACTTTTTCCTTGCTGATTTCAGACACATGTACAAGTCCTTCTATACCTTCCTCGAGTTCCACAAAAACTCCGAAATCTGTAAGATTCGTCACCGTACCGGTTATCTCTTTGCCGACTTCATAGCGTTCATCCACAGTTTTCCATGGGTCCGCCTGCAACTGCTTTACCCCGAGAGAAAACCGTTCCTGATCTTTCTCAATATCAAGAACTATGGCCTGAATCACATCGTTTTTCTTATATAACTCCGATGGATGTTTTATCCGTTTTGTCCAGGAAAGATCGGAAATATGAACAAGACCGTCGATTCCTTCACCGATACCGATAAAAAGGCCGAAGTCGGTGATATTCTTGATTTTACCTTCAATAGTTGTACCTACAGGATACTTTTCACTAATGACGTCCCACGGATTTGGAACAACCTGCTTCATGCCAAGAGAAATGCGTCTGTTTTCAGGCCTGATGTCAAGCACCACAGCCTCAACTTCCTCACCCACAGAAACGACCTTGGAAGGATGACGAATCTTTCGGGTCCACGACATTTCAGAAACATGAATGAGCCCTTCAACACCCTCTTCCAATTCAACAAATGCACCATAATCTGTCAGACTGACCACTCTTCCAATAATACGGGAACCTACAGGATATTTTTCTGAAGCGGTTAACCAGGGGTCTTCGGTAAGTTGTTTCTTGCCCAATGAAACTCTCTCCTTTTCAATGTCAAGATTAAGAACCTTTACGGTGATCTTATCACCAACTGAAAAGAGCTCCGAAGGGTGTTTAACTCGTCCCCATGAAATGTCTGTAATATGGAGCAGGCCGTCCACACCGCCAAGATCAACAAATACACCATATTCCGTGATATTCTTTATAACACCTTCAACTACTTTACCATCGTGAATGGAAGCTAATGTTGAAGCTCGGCTAGCGCTGCGTTCCTCTTCAAGAATAGCCCTTCTTGATAAAACGATATTGCTTCGTTTTCGGTTATATTTTAGGATCTTGAAAGTAAATTTCTTCCCAACCATCTCATCAAGCTTGCGGATGGGACGCAAATCTGCCTGTGAACCGGGTAAAAAGGCCTGGACACCGATATCCACGGAAAAGCCGCCTTTGACACGATTTATAATAACGCCCTCAACTGTTCTCTCTTCCTCATAAGCTTTTTTAATGTCTTCCCATACCTTGACCTTGGCTGCTTTTTCTTTGGAAAGGACAACACGTTCTTCTTCGTCATCCCACCATTCTACCATGACATCAACCGGATCACCGACAGTGGCGTTTAAATTTCCATCTTCATCCATGAATTCTTGAGTGCGTATCTGTCCCTCTGATTTATACCCGATGTCAACCAACACATGATCTTTATCAACTGAAATTATCCGGCCGGTAACCACCGCCCCTTCAGCAAAACGCTTGAAGCTTTCTTCGTACATATCCATCAAGCTTTCCATGTCTTCAGCAGGTTTTTGAACTTTTTCCAGGCTGACACTCGGTTCTTGAGCAGGCTCTGATTCTTCACTCGGTTTCTGAACAGATTCTGAACTGTCATCTGTTTCCCGGACTTCCACCGGTGTCTCATCTGTTTCCCGGATTTCCACCGGTGTCTCATCTGTTTCCCGGATTTCCACCGGACCGTCATTCTCATTTTGCACGTCATGGGACAATGCATCTTCAACAGACGTATCGGTTTTCAATACTTCTTTTTCCTCAATACCCGCTTCATCTGATTGCTTGCCAACAGACTCATCAGACAAAGCATTTAAGCTTAAATCTTTGGTTGAATCGTTTTTTTCAAGATTTTCCATTAAACAAAATACCCCCTAGTCCAATTTATTTAGCTATAATCTGTAACATATAGCATAACCGATCTCGATATCAGAGTAATTATTAAAAAACAATGATTATTTTATTCTCAATAACATTCACCATCCGATCAACAACATCTTGTGCAGAAAGATGGGTAGAATCGATTATAATAGCATCTTTTGCGGGCTTTAAGGGTGCCAAATCCCTGGCACTGTCATTTTTATCCCGGCGTTTGATATCCTTTTCCACGTCCTGTAATGTTTGAGAGGTTTCCGATTTTAATTCTTGGTATCGTCTGAGCGACCTGGTTTTGTGTGATGCGTCCAGATAAAACTTCACCTCAGCATCAGGAAACACCACGGTACCCATGTCACGCCCCTCAAACACAACGCCTTTTTCCCTGCCCAGATCCCTTTGCAAATCCAAAAGGAAATTTCTTACAACCGGTCTTGCAGAAGCTGCCGAGGCAAACATGGATATTTTAGGCGTCCGAATTTTATCCGTGATATCCGAATCGTTTGATATCAGACGCAACCCTTTTTCAGCGCAGACGAATTTCATTTTCAGGGAGCTTAAAACATTTTCAAGACCGGTATCATCATCGGGATTTAAGCCCGCTGATATCGCTTCCAGAGCAACACCTCTGTAAAGTGCACCCGTATCAATATATCTATACCCCAGACGATGGGCCAGTAACTTGCTTACCGTTGTCTTGCCTGCCCCTGACGGACCATCTATTGTGATAATTAGACGTTTCAAAATAAAAGTCTGGTATCATTTAAGGCTCTTCTCAAGAGCCTTGATAAACCTGACATTCTCTTCATGAAGTCCGGCATTGATTCTGATATAATCAGGATAACCATACGACCTCATGGACCTTACAATAACACCCTGTCTGAGCATCCTTTCATAAATTTCATCGGCGTCTTTGCAAACATCTATCAGGATAAAATTCGTCTGTGTTGGAAAATATTTTACTCCCAGCCTGTCCAGCGAATCATGTAAAAAAGCGAGACCTTGATGTATGAGTGTGATGACCTTTTCAAAAAAAACAGTGTCTTCAAGGGCTGCGCAGGCGCCGGCCTGAGCCAGGGAATTGGTATTGAACGGCAGTCTGATCCTGTTCAACAGATTTGCTATTTTATCCGGCATAACGCCATATCCGATACGAAGCCCGGCCAGACCATAAACTTTGGAAAAGGTTCGAAGCGTAACCAACGGTCTGACGTTATCAAGATATTGAATACTTTTCGCACAGTTTTGATCACGAACAAATTCAATATACGCCTCATCCACCACAACAATCACATCCGGTGGAATCTTTTTCAGAAAATTTTCAAAATCTTTTTTAAAAACAACCGTTCCGGTGGGATTGTTGGGATTGCACAGGAAAACCATGCGGGTTCTTGATGTAATTTTTTCTTTTATTCCTTCCAGATCTATTGAAAGCGACTTCAGGGGAACAAATACCGGTGTTGCACCGGCGCTGCGAATCATAATTTCATACATTAAAAAGGAAGGATGTGGAAGAATGGCTTCATTACCCGGCTCAAGCAATCCGCAGGCAAGCATACCTATAATGTCATCGGAACCGTTTCCTAAAACAATGTTCTGTGGCGATACACCCAGATGTTCAGAAATTTTTTGAATAAGATTATAGCCGCTCCCGTCAGGATACCGGTTCAGTTTTCCAATAGCGTTTTTGATGGCCTTAACCGCCATGGGTGAGGGACCCAGAGGATTTTCATTAGAGGCGAGTTTTATGGAATCAGCGATTCCATATTCCCTTTCAAGCTCTTCCAAGGGTTTTCCGGGAGCATACGGTTTTATTGATAGAATATAATCGGGGACAGATAGCTTCATATTTTAGGTGCTTAGTTTTAAGATTTTTGGTTTTTGTGTCAAAATATTTTTATTGCTATATTTTCTCTATCTTCAAATAATTGACGATTTTCAATTGAATATTGACAATTTAAGGAATGCTTATAATTTTAATATCTTTATCATCGAAATGTCGGAGCGAAGCGACCAAAGAAATTGTCTATTGAATATTTAAGAGGAAAACCTGATGAAATATTGACATGATTTTTCAATTATTCAATTTTCAATTCTGTTTGGTTCCGGTTTATCCGGTTTACGGGTTTTGAAATTCACTTGATTTGAGCAACTTTTTTTCCTTCTTCAAGAGCCGCCATATTTATGGGAATAAGCTTTTCTTTTGAAGAAAATTGTCCTTTTACGCAGTGTCGTACTAATTCAAAATCGACGATTTTACTGCGGGCAACGAAAGCGCCAAGTGCCACAATATTGGCCACTTTTATGCTCCCCAAGTCGTTTGCAATATCATTGGCCGGCACCAGAAGTTCGTCAACATCATCGCGGTTCGAGCCAATGTGGATTAATGAACTATTGATAACTACAACACCGTTTGGCTTTACCATGGGTGCAAATTTTTCCAAAGAAGGATGATTCATGGCCACCAGATGCATAGGATTCCTGATAATCGGAGAACCTATAGGCCTGTCACTGATAACCACCAGACAATATGCGGTCCCGCCACGCATCTCCGGACCATAAGAAGGAACCCACGCCACCTCGTAACCTTCTTCCATTGCAGTGTGTGCTAAAATATTCCCTATCAACAGGATGCCCTGACCCCCAAAACCGGCAAACATCACTTCACGTTGCATTCAGTCCTCCTCAACCTCATCGGGTGTTTTGTATTCTCCCAGCTTGAAATAAGGAAGCATGTTGTCCTCGGCCCACTTTATGGCTTCCACCGGAGTAAGTCCCCAGTTGGTAGGGCATGTGCTTACCAGCTCCACCAGGCTGAAACATCGGCCTTCCAATTGATACTGGAAGGCTTTTTTGATGGCTTTCTTGGCCCTGACAATGTACTTTGGCTTTAGCACGGTCTGTCTTGTAATATATGCGGGAGTCTCTAAAGCAGATATCAGTTCGGCTATTTTAACCGGCATGCCGACTTCTTCAACATTACGTCCTGCAGGAGAGGTCGTGGTTCGCTGGCCCTGCAATGTTGTCGGCGCCATCTGGCCTCCGGTCATACCATATACCGTGTTGTTAACAAAGATTGTCGTAAACTTTTCTCCCCGGTTGGCCGCATGTATAATTTCTCCCATTCCGATACTTGCCAGATCACCGTCACCCTGATAGGTAAAAACGATCAGGTCAGGCCGCACCCTTTTTATCCCTGTGGCCATTGCCGGCGCCCGTCCATGGGCTGCCTCCTGGAAATCGAAGGTAAAATAATTATAGGCCAAAACCGCACACCCCACAGGTGCAATACCGACCGTCCGACCCCTGATCCCCAATTCATCGATAACTTCGGCCACCAGGCGGTGAATAACACCGTGTGTACAACCCGGGCAGTAATGAGTCGGCTGATCGGAAAGGGCTTCGGGTTTCTTAAATGTCTTCGCCATTATCTGATCCTCATGCGATAGTTAGTGTCCATCCATAAATGGTCTTTTTGCCCAATCTCTGCGTTATGTTCAAAAAATAATCCTCGGAATATTAAACATATGCCTGTGGTTATTTTTTTCACATGCCTTGATCTTGAACAAAAATTCTCATTTCTGGATGGACACCAGGTAAATCAAGACTTGAG
>JBARSG010000160.1:0-3981 GCA_049644625.1 Desulfobacterales bacterium
GGGAATTTCCCCCATGCAAAATGGAGAATATTCCCGATATGGTAAGATGGAACTTAGGCGCTTAATTGTAAAATTTGTGCATTTTATGGCAAAAAATCAATACACAAGCACCAAATATCAATTAAATTCCAAATTCAAATATTCAAATAACAAAAAAATACCAACTTCATGACTTTGGTAATAATTATTGAGCTGGGCAGGGCCAGTCCTTGAGCTGGGCAGGGCCAGTCCATGTTTATTTAACCTTAACTTCCATTTCTTTTTTCTTGGTTTCCTCTACCTTGGGCAGGGTTACTTTTAAAACGCCCTTATCAAAGGTTGCCTCGATCTTATCGGCTTTTACGACAAAGCTCTCATTGGTTTCGGAGATATCAACAGAAGGCGGCCAGTCTTCTGTGAGTATTTTGCCAACAGGTCTTTTGCCAAAAAAATCATCCCAGAGTCAATCCATATCTTTATCTTTTCGAAATGAAATTGATTCATTCCCAGCTGACCTGAAGGTCGTAAAGGCGGATTTTGTTCCGCCTTTACCTTTTCTTGGGGATTTTTCAACAGAATGAAATGATTGAGAGCCCTATTAAGGGATTATCCTGAAGAGTCCTTCTCCAGGTCCTGAATTCGCCTGTTGATCTCGTTCAGGTCATTCTTCATGGCATCGGCCTCAGCCTTGAGCATATTGATCTCTTGTTTAGGTTCCATGGGATAAGGCGCACCATAAGCCGGCTCATACCATCGATCCGGGCCATACCAAGGGTCAAAGCCTCTTCTGAAACCAAAACCTCGACCATAGCCACGGCTGAACCCGTAACCCCGCCCATACGGCCGCCTATATCCCGCTCCGGCAGGGTTACAAAAACCACGTCCACCTCCGGTCATGGGACCTTCTCTCCATGGACCTGTTCCATCCAATCCTGGCATAACAACCACCTCCTTTCCTTGAAGATTGTTAACTTCTATCCACCCTGGAGGATTCCCCGCCCCTTTCTTCGTTACTGGATAAAGGGCGCTTCTTTGATCCAGTGGATAGCACTTCCGTTGTTTCCGTTAACTTTACAATCCCATCCACCATTTTGTTGAATTCCCGGGCCACGGACAGATAAGCTGCCACACTGCTTTTTCCCACACCTCCTTTACCGCTCATGACCAGGATTTTGTTCTTGATGTGGTGCAATTTTTCTTTGATTTCTCTGTCTTGCAGTTCCCTCTGCACTTTTCGGCCTTCCACATCGCCGCTTCGGTTTCTTTTTTCCATTTAACATTACCTCCAATCCTTTTCGGGGATTGTTAGTTGCCCTGTTTTAACCTTTCCTGCTTATTGGTTTTCCAAATTCTTGATTTAGGATTCAACGGCTTGGATCTGTTTGCATAGCTCATTTGCATGCTCCTTCAAGTAGCGAAATTCCTCCTATAATTTCTTAGAAGCATAAAGCATGTCATCAGGTAATGAGGCATAAAAATGGCATTATTTCGGTATGTTATTCCGTTTGACGATTGTAAACAATTCTGCTGTGCAACCAAATTTAGAAAATTTTCGGCATCACTTTTCGCAATATTTCGAAATCGAACATATCATCTCAAATTATGTGTATCGGCACGGATAGTTGTTGGGAGGAGACCATCAATTCTCGCCCCGCACTCCGGGCACTTTCCATCCTGTAAGCGATTTCGTGTTAATGTTAGACCATAACGCTCAATGAGCAGGGCGCCACAGGCATAGCAATGAGTATTCTCGCCCCCTTCACCTGGCACATTACCCTCGTATACATAGCGCAAGCCCTCTTCCATGCCGATTTCGCGAGCGCGGTGGAGGGTAGCCACTGGCGTCGGTGGTCGGTCCACGAGCTTATACGCCGGATAAAACTGGCTGACATGCCATGGTATTTCCGGGCCTACGCTTTTCACAAAACGGGCAATGTCACGCAGTTCCTGTTCACCATCATTTAAGCCGGGAATAATGAGTGTTGTCACTTCCACCCATACATCAAGCTCTTTCATTAGGAGGATCGTTTCTAATACAGGGTTGAGACGCGCTCCGCAGACCTCCTTGTAAAATTTGTCAGTAAATGCCTTTAGGTCGATGTTAATAGCATCTAAATACGGCGCAATCTGACGTGCGGCTTCGGAGCTCATATAGCCATTACTCACAAATACGTTTTTTATTCCCTCCTTTTGAGACAGGACAGCGGTGTCATAAGCAAATTCGTAAAAAATAGTCGGTTCGGTGTATGTGTAGGCAATGGTTTCGCAACCGGCAGCTTTTGCAGCTGTCACAATCTGATTGGGTGTACCATCATGGCCTATGATTTCGCCTCCGTGTTCATGGGGATATTGAGAGATATCAGAATTCTGACAGTGTTTACAGTGGAAGTTGCAACCCACCGTCCCAATGGAGAACGCCCTTGACCCGGGCAGGAAATTAAATAAAGGTTTTTTCTCTATGGGATCGATATGCTCGGCAATAATCTTACCATATACGAGACTGTAAAGCTTTCCGCCTCGGTTTTCTCTTACACCACAAATACCCCTTCTTCCCTCTTTAATTTTACACCGATTATTGCAAAGATTGCAGCGCACCCCATTTTCAGACGTCGATTCATAAAACATAGCTTTCTTCATAAGATCGTTCCCAAGTCTGTTTGTAGTTGTGTGCCCATTCTTATTCTTAGATGGCTTTCCGTTACAATATCTTGTTCATCAATCGTTGGACATCCGGATAAAGAATAATCCTACCCAAATTGTGAACTCATCTGATCTTATTGGGAAGAGAATCTTCTTTATTTCTATCATAGCTTTAACCTCCTTCATCTTTTTCTCCTTTGATGATTTAAAAAATTCATGTTATTCTACTTTCTCCAGATCTTAAAAGATCACCAATTAATTTTCTGTTATTCATATCACGCAATCTTTTCTCGCTACAAACGCGGATCAATATGGCCTGGGCCTCCGCACTCCGGAATGTAGCAAGTGACATCGATGAAATCACACTTTTCGCCACATTCGGAACAAACATCCGGTGGCTTTGGGGCTGTTATAAGAAATCCGCACTTGGCACATTTCCAGTAGGTAAGACCACAATTGGGACAGATATCTCCCTCGAACCTTCCGTCAGCCGTGTAGCCACAAAGTGCGCATGCATATTTTTTTTGTTCTTTTTCCATTTCATTTTCCTCCTGTTTCTTTAATTGTTCTTTCTACTGTGTGAATACATTGAAAAAAATCTGTTATAGCCCCAGGACAATAAAAATGAAGAGCTATTCGTCGTAATAACCAGATCTATTCTCGTGTCATGGCGGTTCCACACTTAGGGCATTGCTGTTCATAACAGGGAGTTCCCAATTGGTGAGGCACTTTTTCACCACAATTTGGGCAGATACAAGATCCGTCGGGCCCGGCACCAAAACCACCACCGCGACCGCGGCCTCCTTTGCGCAAGCCCATGCCCCTTCCTGTGCCCGGTCACTGGCCTCTTTGCCCTGTTCCATCGCCTCTGGGCATTTTACTTATCTCCTTTTAATTTTGGATCCTTGATTTTGCAATTTAGCATCAAGTATCAAATATCAGATAAAATTTTTGCCGAAAAAAAATTTCCTCACTTAAGTACCAATAACGTAACCCGGGGAGTGACGGTCTAAGTTTATTTAACCTTAACTTCAATTTCTTTTTTCTTGGCTTCCTCTATCTTGGGCAGGGTTACTTTTAAAACGCCCTTATCAAAGGTTGCCTCAATCTTATCGGCTTTTACCCCGCTCGGCAGCTGGAATACCCGCTGGAAAGACCCTGAATATCTCTCAATACGATGATAATGTTCGTCTTTCTCTTCTTCTTCCGCTTTCTTTTCACCTTTGATGGTCAGTATGTCCCCTGAGATACTGACATTTACGTCTTTTGCTTCCAGACCAGGCAACTCAGCCTTTACAACAAAGTTATCCTTTGTTTCCAAAATATCGACCGAAGGCAGCCACGATTCGGTAAATCTCCTGG
>JBARSG010000161.1:0-9157 GCA_049644625.1 Desulfobacterales bacterium
TCTGCCTTGGAGTTTTGTGTCTAAAAATACAAATTCCAAGCACCAAATTACAAATAAACCCGCCTGCCATTGCAAGGTACGAGCGGGCAGGTCTCAAATTCCAATATTCAATGAACAAAACCTTCCAGGACGAGATATTGTTTGGATTTTCGAATTTTGGTCATTGGAATTTGTTTGATATTTGATATTTGGGATTTCAATAAGTCAATGAACTTCCAACAAAGCAAATCCCCTATGGGGGACAACCAAAGCCTGGTCCTCTGGGCCAGGATTTTTACTTTTATCGTGGTACCCGGCTATTTGCGTTTATTTCCTTTTAAAATCCCGCTTGCCAATGTAATACTCTTTTTTCCAAAAGCTTCAAGGTGTTGAGCGAGTTCGCTAAGTTCCATATCTTTTTGAATATCCACAGCCTTGATCAAAATAGGAAGATTAACGCCGGATATGACTTCCACTCGCCCTTCTTCAAGAAATGAATAACTTAAATTTGAGGGTGTGCCACCGAACATATCTGTAAGGATAAGCACCCCTTTTTTATTATCGACCGTTTTAATTCCTTCGGCAATTTTCTTTCGCAATTTGTCAACGTTTTCTTTCAAATCTATGGAAACCGATACCATGGTATCGGGTCGATCCCCTAAAATGAATTCAGCAGCGTCAATGAGTGCATCTCCAAGCTGACTGTGTGTTACAATAACGATACCTATCATAATGCTCCTTCAAACCTTCTAAAGATCAATGTCACGATGTGTGACTATGATCTGTCTCTCGGGTTTTTTTATATGTTCGAATAACGCTTCGGCAATGGTTACCGAACGATGCCGGCCTCCGGTGCAACCGACGGCAATGGTTAAATAAGCTTTGCCCTCTTTTTCATACAATGGAATTAAATAGTCAAGCAGGCCCAGATATTTTTTTAAAAACCTGTGGGCTTTGTCGTTGTTTAAGACATAGTTTTTAACCTCCTGGCTTTTTCCGTTAAAATCTTTGAGTTCAGGTACGAAATACGGATTCGAAAGAAAACGAACATCCATAATCAGGCTGGCATCGTGAGGCGTGCCGTATTTAAAACCGAACGACAGGATATTTATGCTCATGGGCGCAAAATTTTTACTTTGTTGTGCGATATTATTGATTACGGACTTTAAGTCGTGGACAGTGTAACGAGAAGTGTCGATAATTTTGTCGGCGATAATTTTCAGTTCTTTTAACTGCTCCTGTTCAATGCGCATTCCCTCCAGAAGACTTTTGTCTTGAGACAGGGGATGATGTCTCCGTGTCTGGCTGTAACGCTTAAGCAGAGTTTCTTCGTCGGCCTCTAAAAAAAGGATTTTGAATTGATATCCTTTTTTCTTTAGAGAATCAAAAACCAATGAGTACCTGTAAAGAAAGCTTTTTTCGCGCAGATCCATTACGAATGCCAGCCCCGTAATTTCAGAATTGCTTTCAATCGGCAGTTCTAGAAACTTTGGAAGAAGCGCTACCGGCATGTTATCGACACAATAGAAGCCGGCGTCTTCAAATGCTGATATTGCAGTGCTCTTGCCGGAACCCGAGAGCCCTGTAATAATAATTATTTTTAATTTTTTCACTTTTGATCAACATTCGGGTTTATAATTCTTCTTCCTCCTCTTTTTTAATAATAGCATAAATTTCATCACGGGTAACAGCATGTAACAGATTTTGTTTGAAAGGATCATTTTTTAGAATCCTTGAAATTCGGGCGAGCAGCTTCAGATGAAGACCTGTGGAATTTTCGGGCGTTATAAGGAGGAAAAAGATATGAGTTGGAAGCCCATCCATGGATTCAAAGTCGACTCCCTTCCGGCTCAGACCGAACCCGAGCACCAATGATTCAAGATCTTTGACCTTGCCATGCGGAATTCCGATGCCTTCACCAATGCCGGTGCTCCCGAGTTGTTCCCGTTCCATCAGCACTTTTACAAGGTATTCATGATTTATGCCGGCAATACGGGCTACAGGGGTTACAAGTTCTTCAAGAACACCCTTTTTATCAAGTGATTTCAAATCAGTAAGAATTGCTTCTTTTAGTAAAACATCAAGAATTTTCATTTTATATTCACTATATAGATCAGGTGCTCGGCCGGATTAAACCATAGTCGCCGTCCTTACGCCGATAAAGGACGTTTACCTGATTAGTCCTGGCATTGGTAAACACCAGAAAATTGTTATTTACAAGGTCCATCTGCATGATTGCTTCTTCCACATCCATGGGTTTATACTCGATATCCCTGACCATGATCTTTGCCGTAGATTCTTCGTCCAAATGCAATGTGTCTTCAGCAATAATATTTTTTGCTCTGGATTTGGACCCGCTTCGGCGTTTTCTGACTTTTTGTTTATTTTTCTTTATCTGTGCTTCTATCTTGTCAAGGACCATGTCAATGGCGGAATACATGTCTTCGGTTACTTCTTTGCCGTATATGTTGAGCCTGTCGCCGATTATGTTGATTTCAGCCATATGGCGGAACTTTTCAATCGAAAGTACAACGTTTGCTTCTGCCGGGTTATATAGATATTTATCAAAACGATCAAGTTTGTCTCCAACATAAGATTTTAAATTTTCAGAAGGATCAAGATTCTTAAAAGTTACAGATGTCTGCATACTTAAGACCTCCCTAGAATTGTTTGCGTTTGTTCGATGGAAGTACTCTCATTATCTCACGATACTTTGCTACGGTCCTGCGAGCGATACTGATGTTTTCCTCCTTTAAAAGTTGTGATATTTTATCATCGCTATACGGCCTTTTGGTATTTTCACTTTCAATAATCTGTTTTATCTTATCCTGAACACTGGCGGAGGCTATGGCCTCGCCATGGAACCGTTGAATAGAGCTGTTAAAAAAATACTTCAACTCAAAAATACCACGTGGTGTATGGGTGTACTTATTGGTTGTTACCCTGCTGATTGTCGATTCGTGCATCCCAATATCTTCCGCGACATCTCTTAACACCAATGGTCTTAGGCATGAGATTCCCTTTTCAAAGAAATCCCGCTGAAATTTCAATATACTTTCCATTACTCTGTAGATGGTTTTTTGACGTTGATGAATGCTCCGGATCAACCATGTTGCAGAACGTATCTTTTCCTGTATATATTCCTTTGCTTCGCTTGAAAAATTTTTGCCGTCCCGAATTGCATTTTTATAAAAATTATTGACATGCAGTTTCGGCATCCCGTCGTCGTTTACCCATATGATGAACTCATCTTCAACTTTATATACAAAAACATCGGGATTTATATATTGGGGTTCTTCATCCGTGAATTGCCGTCCCGGCTTTGGCTCTAAGCTTTTGATAACATTAATGGCGGTAATAACATCTTCAATAGTTATTTTTAGAGACTTGGCGATAGCCCTATAATTTTTATTTTCAAGATGATTGAGATGTTCTTTAATGATTTGGGTTACTATGGTATCATCAAGACCCAAATATCTTGCCTGTATCAGAAGACATTCACTGAGATCCCTTGCACACACCCCTATAGGATCAAACGTTTGTAATAGCGTTAGAATCTCTTCGACCTTTTCGGTATCAACCCCGCTCATCGCGACAATGTCTTCAACAGAGGCATCAAGATAACCGTCTTTATCGAGGTTGCCGGTAATAATGCTTCCAATTTTTTCTTCGTCTTCGGTGGGTGATGTCATAAGCAACTGCCAAAGCAGATGTTCGCGCAAAGATTCCTTGCGTGCCACGAACGATTCGAAATTCGGTGACTCCTTTTTTTCGGTTTCGGAATGTATTCTGCCCGATGAATTGTATTCATCAATATAATTGCTCCAGTCCATATCATCGCGGATTTTTTCTTCTATTGTCACCTCTTTTGTATCAGGCACTTCATCAGAGTTATTCTCAGTCTGTTTATCAAGATTTTCTTCAATAGCAACTTCAAGGATTTCTTCTTCCAGCGTTGGATTCTCTTCGAGTTCCTGGTTGATCGCGTTTAAAAGCTCAAGTCGTGTTAATTGCAAAAGCTTGATAGCCATTTGCAACTGAGGGGTCATGATAAGCTGCTGAGTCAATTTCAACTGTTGTCGTAATTCAAGCACCATATTATAATTTAAACTCGTCCCCTAAATAGATCCGGCGGGCTGTTTCGCTTGAAGCTATCTTTTGCGGTGAGCCGGATTCGATTATTTTACCCTTGTTTAATATATATGCTTTATCACAGACTTCAAGTGTTTCTCTTACATTATGATCTGATATGAGAATGCCTATCCCCCTTTTTTTTAGATGCCGGATAATCTTTTTTATGTCGATTACAGCCAGAGGATCTATGCCTGCAAAGGGCTCATCAAGAAGAATAAAGGACGGATTCGTGGCCAGTGAGCGTGTTATTTCAAGGCGCCGCCTTTCCCCGCCGGAGAGCAGGTTTGCCTTTTGATCTGCAAGGTGTTTTATTCCAAGTTCGTCAAGAAGCATATCTGTCCGCTCTTTCTGCTCCGATTTAGAGATGGGAAGGATTTCAAGAATCGCCATGATATTTTGCTTTACAGTCAGTTTTCTGAATATGGAAGTTTCCTGTGGAAGATAGCCGATACCCCTGCGTGCCCTCAGATACATTGGATAGCTTGTGATATCTTCATCATCAAGAAAAACTTGACCCTTATCCGGCTTGATTATTCCAATTGTCATATAGAAAGTGGTGGTTTTGCCTGCGCCGTTTGGACCGAGAAGACCAACAACGCTGCTGTCGTCGATATTCAGGCTCACGGAATTCACAGCCGGTCTTCCATTATATATCTTGACCAGGTTTATTAAAGCCAGTGTCGCCAATTATTTTAAACCCTTTTCACCGGAATAAAACACAGCTTCGACCCGTTTTCCACCGCCGCTTTCAACAGTAATGCGTCCGGTAGTTCTATAAAGCGTTATTTTTTCACCGGAAATAGAATCCTTTCCACTGACAATCCTTGAATTGTCACCCGACAAGACAAGAACCCCAGTTTCTGTATTGTATATGGCCTGTCGGGTTACTGCAACCCTGTTGTCGAAATTTATTTTTACGTTGCCGCTGGCAATTATTTTGTTAATTGATTCCGTTCCAACGCCGGGGGCACCCTTATTGTCCGGATTTTTTTTTACAAAAATCTTGAGACTGTCGGCGGTGATAACCGTGTCCTCTTGAGTCGCCCTTACATTCCCAATAAATTCAGCGTAATCGACTTCATTGTCGGAGATCAGTTTATCTGCTGTAATATGGATCTTCCGGTCTTCTGAAAGATTACGGGCATCTGTATCCTGCGGTTTTTCGTCGGCATACCCTGACGGGGGAACAACAGGGACGGCCAATACCATAAACACCGAGGCAAAAAATAGAAGAATTGGACACAAATTTTTATTAAAGTTTAATAACCTCATGCAGGGTCCCTTCTACTTTTCCTTCAAATATGGTTTTATTTGTATTCAAATTCAAAGACATAGAATCAGCGGCAAGATCGAAAGCGGCTCCGGTGACTGTAACGGGAACTTTTGAGAAAATGATTCGGCGGTTGTGCCTGTAAAATAAATTTTCGGTTTTCAAACGGTATGTTGAACTTTTTATGACAACATTGCCAAAAATTTCCATGTCGTTTGAATCTATGTTTAAAATTCCTTTATTCGCTGTCAGGTAAACTTGGCTTTTATCTTTAAGGTAGAAGGTAACGGACAAATCCTGGAAAATCGCCTGGTTTTTATTAACCATATAATTTACTGAGGATGCGTCCAGATTCCACTCTTTTATTCCGTTTTTGATGGCCGTTTGATGAGCTTTGCCGATTGAAATATTTGCTTTGCTCCGTATGTCTGAAACTACATCCTCCTTTTTTTCTAAAAAATGTCGATGGGTTACAAACACAGCCAAAATGACGCCTAATGCAGAAAGAATAACCGAGAGCAGAATCAGTTTTAGCTTTTTGTGATTATAGTTCTTTAAAAACAGCATTATAAAAAACGTTTCAGAATGTTTTCCCAGAGCCCTTGAGCTTTCAATATGGCTTCACAGACTTCTCTAACCGCTCCGTTTCCGCCTTTTGCCGATGTTACCATATCGGCATTTTTAAGTACAGTTTTATGAGAATCGGTCACGGCGATGGAAAGCCCCACCTTTTTCATCAATAATTCTATTGTATCATAACGCTAAATTGATACAATAAATTTTATCTTGCACAGGGTTAAAAGTCAAGAAACGAAAAAAGGAAAAACAGTCCTTGATTACCAATATTTTTGCTGTTAATATCACTCATTTAAAAAAACAGGAAAGGCGAATTATAACCTATTGAAAACTAAGAAGAAAAACATAAAATCGCGGCTGATCGTTCTGGTTTGTTTTATTGTTATATTACCGGTTGCCTGGATACTGGTGGTAAGGCTCGAAGGTGAAAAACCGTCTATTACGCTGGAACTTCCATCTCCATCTTTAGGCAAGACCCAGGAGCTTTCCCTTTCCGTGTCTGATGCAAAGAGCGGCGTTCGAAGGATATGGATCGGGCTGATTAAAGACGGCAAGGAGGTTGATTTATTTAAAAAGGATTTGCCGTTTGCAGGCCTTATTCGCGGTGGCATTATACACCAGGAGTCGTTTAAAATCCTGGTTGAGCCGGTGAAAATGGGAATAACCGATGGAAAAGCGATTTTACGTATGGTTGCAAGGGATTATTCATGGCGGGGATGGTTGCAGGGAAACACAACTTACTTAGAAAAGGATGTGATCATAGATACCCATGCACCTGAGGTAGGCATTCTTAGCAGGGCCCACAATGTAAACCAGGGAGGGGCAGGTCTTGTTATCTACAGGGTGTCGGAAACGTGCCCGAAAAGCGGAGTTTTTGTGGGGGAAAACTTTTTTCCGGGATATCCGGGATATTTCAAAGATAATAATATGTTAATGGCCTTTTTTGCTCTTGATTATGAACAGGGACCTGGGACTAAAATTTTTGTTACTGCAACGGATTTTGCTGGCAACAACTCCAGAGCGGGGTTTCCTTATTATATTAAAAGAAAGGTTTTTAAAAAGGATTTACTCGAAATCTCCGACAGATTTCTTAACTGGAAGATGCCGGAATTTGATGTTGATATTTCTCCTGATTCCCAGACGCCTCTGGTGGACAAATTTCTTAAAGTTAACCGCGAAGTTCGTCTTGATAACTATAAACAAATACAAACTATAGTGGAGAATACTGATAAAAAGTTATACTGGAAAGGTACATTCCTGAGGCTTCCAAAGTCAGCCAGAAGAGCCGGGTTTGCCGATCATCGCAGCTATAAATACAAGGGGCATATCATTGACCGGCAGATCCACATGGGCGTTGATCTGGCTTCTGTGGCACGCTCACCGGTTTCTGCATCCAACACTGGAAAGGTTGTTTTTGCCGGATACCTGGGTATTTACGGAAAAACGGTAATCATTGATCATGGCTTTGGGCTGTTTAGTATGTATTCACATTTAAGCTCGTTTACTGTTAAAAAGGAACAGATGGTGTCCAAGGGTGAGATCATAGGCCGTACCGGAATTACGGGACTTGCGGGAGGAGATCATCTCCATTTTGGAATGCTTGTTCATAACACTTTTATCAATCCGGTTGAATGGTGGGATGCATCCTGGATAAAAAATAATATTTCAGGCAAGATTAATACCGTAACCTCGAATAACAGGTAAAAGGCATATGTCAGCAATGAAAAATTATAAAATCAACAAGACCTACCAGGAGATCAATGAAAGAATCCGGTCCGGAGAAGTTGTTGTTGTTACCGCCGAAGAGATCATCGATATCGTTAGGGATGAAGGACCTGTTGAGGCTGCAAGGCGTGTAGACGTTGTTACTACAGGCACTTTTGCCCCTATGTGTTCATCCGGAGCGTTTATCAACTTCGGACATTCGGTTCCCACAATAAAAGCTTCCAAAGTATGGTTGAACAATGTTTCTGCATATGCGGGAGTGGCCGCAGTGGATTGTTATATTGGGGCTACAGAGCCGTGTGAGGACGATCCATTAAACAAGGTCTATCCCGGTGAGTTCAACTATGGCGGCGGCCATGTCATTCAGGATCTTGTTGCAGGGGAAAAAGTACATTTAAAGGCCACAGCTTATGGTACCGACTGTTATCCAAACCGGATGATCGAAAAGGAGATTTTACTCCGTAAACTTCCCCATGCCACGTTATGCAACCCGAGAAACGGGTATCAAAATTATAACTGTGCTATAAATCTCAGCAAAAAGACAATTTATACATACATGGGCACATTAAAACCCAAAGCAGCCAATGCAAATTACTGTTCGAGCGGACAGCTCAGCCCGCTTTTTAATGATCCGTATTACAAGACAATCGGGCTGGGCACCCGTATTTTTCTGGGTGGGTCAACAGGATATGTTACCTGGCACGGCACCCAGCACAACCCTTTGGTAAAAAGAACAAAAAAGGGTATTCCCGTGGGACCGGCAGGCACCTTGTGGGTCATGGGTGATCTTAAAAAGATGAGCCCCAAATGGCTGATGGGGGTAAGTATTCAGGGCTATGGATGTTCTCTTGCCGTGGGTCTGGGTATTCCCATACCCATATTGAACGAAGAGATAGTTCAGCATACGGCGGTTTCGGATGAGGAGTTGTTTACCCAGATAGTCGATTATGGGCATGATTACCCTAACGGCATTTCAAAGAGCTATGGCCAGGTCAGTTACGCAGAGCTGAAAAGCGGTCATATCAAATTCAGGGGCGAGGAAATACCGACGGTTCCGCTATCGAGCATGGTAAGGGCACGGGAAATTGCTGAAATGTTGAAAAACTGGATTTCCAAAGGGAAATTCCTTATCGGGGAACCGCAGTTTACACTGCCGACTTAGTTGTGAATCTCGTATTTTTTTTTGGCAAAAGATTTTTGCAGTTTCATTTCCAAACTTTGATTTGATTGAAGATTTTTAATTGAAAATTTAAGGAATTCTTACATAATATCTCAACCATTCAGATCTTTTACATTTTATTGCCAGTAGGCCCCATAATTTATTGAGAAGTTACATTTTTACAATTTAAAATCAAAACGAATAACTGATGCAATATTCAATTGTAAATAGTGTCCATCCAGAAATGGTAGATTTTGGTTTCCGGCAAGGCCCGAGCGAGTTTTCAACCGCAGTCATAGCGCGCTATTTCGAGG
>JBARSG010000162.1:0-1680 GCA_049644625.1 Desulfobacterales bacterium
CCTAAACCTTGTTTGGGTTTTTATTGGGGTCTACCAGTTTTTTATATGTAACAATTTCGGCACTAACGCAGGCCTAATAAAGACATCTTTTCGACAGGTACCATGTTCCTGGAGCCACTTCGAGGACCTATAAATCCATCTGGCCAGCGTTTCTGAGCCAGATACCAGGCAAATGATGCATTACCGGAAAAAGATTTCTGAAAATCAACCAAATCGTGTTCAATGTGCTTCCCGAGTGTATCAATTCTCCCCGGAAATATATTCCAACTCAACATTAGGGTATATTATTCAGTTTTATGTTGATTTTGGCAAGTGAGAGAGTTAAATTCTGTCTACCGAGAAATTTTTTTCAACAAGCACGAAAATACTCTTATGAAGTATCCTTCAACCTTTTCCAGAAAGGGCGCCGGTAATGGAAGAAAAACAAAATGAAGGCCAATGGTTTGTAATTCGACACGAAAAATGCGGCTCCGTTATAACGATAAACACCGAAAGTGTTTCAAGATCATCCTCATCTTTTGCAGACGGAGGGCCTCGTCTCCTCACGTGCCCCAACTGCGGAGCTGTTGCTACCGAGTACCTGCATCTGAAGGATTTCTTGGAGGCACAGGAAAAACTTCATAAAGATCTTAAAAGAGAAGATTTCACCATACATAGAGAAAAGAGAGCCTAAACCCAAAATCTAAAATCCTATAGAAAGGGGAACAGCAATGGAAAAAGAAAAAAACGATGGGCAATGGTTTGTACTTAGGCACGATAAATGTGGTGCAATATTAACGATAAACACTGAGCATGTATCAAAGTCATTTTCAACCTCTGAAAATGACGAACCCCGTATATTGGCCTGTCCCAACTGTGGAGAAATTGCTACGAATTACCAGGAACTCAAGGACTTCTTCGATGCGCATGAAAAACTGAACAAAAATCTTACACAAGCAGGCTTCACAATGAAAAAGAAAAAAGAGCAATATTAAATGGATAGGCAGAGTATGCGACTTGAGTGAAACCACTAAAAAGCCGACCAAAGGGAAAAACAGAATACCTGATTTTCCCGGGGCATTGAAGGCAACGTGCCTTGATTGGAGCAGACGCGGCGACGGGCATCATGGCGTTTTCCTGATTGAGGCTGTCAATAAGAAAAAATACATTGTCAAATGTTACGGCCGAAAACGGAGTAAATGGGGGGAGATACTTACCATTCCCGGAAACTACCTGACTGGTAGATCCTCTTCACGACCACTAACACGCTTTAACACAGAGAAAGCAGTCCTTCACACCTGGCGGCGGCACGGATTTGACGTCTTTCAAGAGCCCAAAGATTTTCCGCCTATGGTGATCACCCCGCCACATCTTGTATTCGAATACATTAATGGCCGGACCCTGCTTTCCTATTTTGCTGACCCACACATCGGCAAAGACGATAAGATTGCCACGTTGAAACGCTTCATACCCGAATGGGGCAGGAGACACCATCTGGCCATGAAAAGTAAAAACCGCCTCTTAATCCAGGAGCACCCCTCCTTCAAACACGTCTATATGAACAATGACGGAAGACTGATTTTTTTTGATTTTGAAACAGTGTATACACCGATGCACAGCCTCCCGTCTCTTATAGGCCGGGAAATTGCAGGCTATGTACGCTCCCTGTACAAGGTAATTTTTCCCGGAGAATTTAATGAG
>JBARSG010000163.1:0-1590 GCA_049644625.1 Desulfobacterales bacterium
ACTTTAGGCTTTTCAAGCACTTTTTTAGCGGTGCCGATATTCATCAGTATTCCGATGGATGCCATATTTAATAACAGGGACGTGCCGCCGTAACTCAAAAAAGGGAGGGTAAGTCCCTTGGTCGGCAGGAGTCCAAGGGCGACTCCCATGTTAACGCAAACCTGAAGGCCAATTGCCGTTGTCAGCCCGATTGCTACGAACGATCCGAAAGAATCCCCACAATTTCCGGCAATAGAGATCCCCCTCCAGAAAATCAGTATATAAAGACCCAAAATAATCAAGACCCCCCAAAGGCCGAGTTCCTCCCCGATTACCGAAAAGATAAAATCGGTATGGGGTTCAGGAAGGTAAAACAGCTTCTGATAGCCTTTTCCGATACCTGCGCCCCATATGCCTCCTGTGCCAAAAGCCATGAGGGAATGTACAATCTGGTAACCGTCGTTTGCGGAATGCTGCCACGGATCCAGGAAACTCGTGATCCGTTTTAAGCGATAATCAGCACTGATCACAAAAAAATATGCAGCGGGGATTATCAAAACCAATGACGTTATTAGATACGAAAGGCGAGCTCCGCCGACAAAAAGCATAATCCATGTAAGAACTCCAAGGATAACCACGGAACCGAAGTCCGGCTGAAAAATGATCAGAACTGTAAACATGCAAAGGATCATAATATGCGGCAGAAAACCCACATAGAAATTCTTAAGCACCTCCTTTTTTTTGTTCATGGAGTAAGCAAGATAGATTATCAGAGCAAAACGGGCAAATTCAGAGGGCTGAAATGAAAAACTCCCCAGACGGAACCACCGTTTTGCCCCTCCCGCCGAATATCCGAGTCCGGTAATCAGGGTTACCGCAAGAAAAATCAGAGCCAGGATCAGGAGCGGATATGTCAAAGAACGAAAAAACCGGTATGGAAAACGGCTGCAAATTATTAGAGCCACGATTCCTAATAGAGCGAAAAGCAATTGTTTTTTTAAAAAATAATACTCGGTTCCAAATTTTTTAAAGGCCAGGGCGGAACTTGCGCTATAGACCATTGCAATCCCTATCCCCACCAGGAAAAGAACCGGGAACAACAGCCTGACATCATAATAGAAGGACTGTCCGCCAACCTTCCGGCTATTTTGATCATTTTTGGTCATGCTTTTTTTCTTTTGACTTCTTTAAGATTGCCAATCACCCGGCGAAAATCTTTTCCGCGTTCAGCATAACTGCTATACATGTCAAAGCTTGAACAGGCCGGAGACAAAAGCACAATATCACCGGGCGATGCCGCATGATATGCCGAAATTACCGCATCTTCCATTGTAGATGCGGTTTGCGCTCTTTCCCTGCAAGCGTCCTCAAGAACAGATTTTATTTTATCCTTTGCTTCTCCCATGAGGATCAGTTTTTTAATGTGTTGTCGAACCGGTTCCAAAAGTTTGCGAAAATCTCCTCCCTTATCACGGCCGCCCATGATAAGGACGATGGGTTCTTCGAAGGTTTCAAGCGCTCTTATTACCGCATCAACATTTGTTGCCTTTGAATCGTCGAAAAAACGCACATCGTCTATGGTTGCGATATATTCTATTCGATGGGGAAGCC
>JBARSG010000164.1:0-2386 GCA_049644625.1 Desulfobacterales bacterium
GACATGATGATAAAAGCATCCCACAACATTGCATTCCTTTTCGGCATTAAAGACGGCAATAGAATGGGTTAGGTTTTGCAATGTTTGATCGAAATTTTCTTTTCCCGCATATCCGTTAAATTCTGCAAGTTTGGCCTTTTCAACTCCTCTGAAAGCCGGGCAGTGAAAAATTCCAGACGGCGTGACTACCGTGTTGAAAAACTGCAAATGACATATCTTGGGCTGCCTTTTCAACTCATGCACCTTATTATCCATCATTGCCCGTAAATTCACACTTTCAAGGACCTTTATTTTATTGTCTGCAGCTCGTTTTGCATCATGAAAATTATTTTTAATATGTTCTATAATGCGTTGTTCTTTTTCTCTGTCAATGCTGTCTAAAAGAGTTTCTTTCTGAGATTCCGGAAGTCGTATTAGACAGGGTTTAAAAGAAATATAATCAAAGCCGTACGTTCGGGCCAATCTCACGGCTTCGGTCATTTCATGGATGTTCGGGTAAAGTACCTGTCCGTTTAAGTGTAATCCTTCCCACATAATAACGAATGAATAGCCCAGGGAAACATTCGGATTGCGCATTTTCACTTCTCGCGCACTATGGAGTATGTCATGTAACGTCACATGTGTTTTAGGCCTGTGGAGTTTCACAAAAGTGTCTTGACTCGCAGCATCCAAAGACACCCTTATCCAGTCATGCTTTTCCAATAAAGCTGCAACTTTTGCAGTGCGACCCAGTCGTGATCCGTTGGTTACGATACCCAGCTGCAGCCCTATCCTTTTTATATAATTGACAATTTCACCAAAATCTTTGTGAAGGGTGGGCTCACCTCCTCCCAAGAGGATAACGGATAACAGACCGCGGGATTTTAAGGTGTCTAAAGTATGCTTGACATCCTGTATATTTAGGTATTCTCCGGTATTGATAATTTTTGAATCAACGCAGTGCGGACATGAAAAATTACAGGCAGATGTCAAATCCAGGTTTATGGATATCGGAGCCAAACTGGGGAGTGCATGACCACCACCAATTGTTCCGGCATTTCGTTGCCAGGTAATATATTTCTTAAGGCTTTCTATGACCGAAGATTGCCTTAATTTGGAACTGAAATCATGTTCTTTGTGCTTTAGTTTCTTCATATTGATCTCTCAACTTATTTTACAACAATCGTAAATTTTTTTTAACAAAGACATATTGTTCTTAATATGTGCTTTACTGATAAGCGGCTCCCGCTTTTCCTTAACTGCCGAAATGAAATCTTGCACCGATAGCTCTAAAGGATCTCTTATCTTCAAGATTTTATCTGAATACTTAAAAAAAATATCATAGATATCGAGATCCAACACCCGATGAATAATCTTGCCATTAAACCCGTATGAAAAACTGCGCGGTGGAAGAATTGTTCTTACAAGCTCGATCATAACCTCACAGTAACCGGTGGTAAAGATATAATGAAACTGTGTTATTATTTTTTCTTTATACGCGTGAATACGTATATTGCCAATTTCTCCATCACTAAATACCGTATACAGAATGCTTAAGGCGTGTGGAACAGATTCTAAAATCATCTGTTTTCCGGAAACCATTGGAGACAGCCTGGTAAAAAAAGTGTCAACTTTTTGACTATCCACTGGACCACAAAGCTGTTCATAGTATGGCAGTGAAAAAGGCCATTGAGAATTCATTGCTATTTTCAGGTCATTGCTTTCGGCCGTTTCAAAAATATTTTCAAATAATGAGTTTATATTTATATCATTTTTATCCTGCCAGAAAAATGGTTTCTCGCAAAATATATGCACGCCTTCTTTAACACATTTTGTCAAATATTCATAGTGAGTCAGTGCCGGGGAAGCGATAACAACCGCATCGGGTCGTTCTCTTTTCATCATGCGGTTAAAATCCGTATAGTAAGCAGCATCGATTCCATATTGTGTTAGAATAGAAGAAGCCTTGAAGGCTGTTTTTTCAGTTGTTCCCAGAACCGATATGACAGTTGCCCCGTTTTTTTGAAAATATTTTCCGATATATTGCCCAATGCCGCTTTTGTTTCTGCCGGCGCCTATTATTGCTGTCTTCATTGTGCTTTTGCCTCTTGCTCATTTCTCTAATCGGGCTTCTTTAAAGCATCTTTTCTCAGAATACACAACGGCTTTTTATCCAAGATATTTGTTGTGATTTTATATTTTACCGGGTTATAAGGATTTTTTACATGCTCTGGGAATGAAATGAAATCACATGGGAATAAAACACAACATAACTTTCTTGACACTCTACCTCCATTTCTTTATAGTCGTATGACTCAAAGACGATTTTTTTATCCAGATATCAGGATGTTATAATTTAATAAATGAGACCTTTGAAAAATGTCCAATTTTGTTCAAGGCCAAGGAA
>JBARSG010000165.1:0-10923 GCA_049644625.1 Desulfobacterales bacterium
TCCGGAAGGCAGATCGGCTGCTTTTGATCCAAAGGGCGGATCATGGGCCACGAGAATCAGTTTCGGCAGATGCTTTATTTGTTCATATCCCTGGTTTAGCCACTGTGCCAGCCTGGCGTCGGGGACCTCGGAAGGGGTCATAAAAGGTGTCGGTGTAGAATATCCCACGCCCATAATACCGATATCCTCGGTGAGTTGTTTACCCTTTGCATGAATATTCCACCCCTTATCATCTAAATAAGACGTGATTTCAGGCCGATCCATATTACCTATCTGGGCATAGATATTGGGGTTTATTTTAAAAACCACTTCCAGCAGCTCACTTGCCCTGCGGATTCCGCCTCTGTTGGTTATATCACCGCTGATTATCACACCATCTGCATCGGCAAGATCCGGAATTTCATCAACAAGTGAAAGATCTTCATGAATATCGCCAAATCCTATCCAGAATTTTTCCTTTGCGCTCATAAAATAATACCTTCCACCATGGTTTCCTATGTTCTGTTTATAATAGAAGCCATATACCCGGCCCCAAATCCGTTATCGATATTCACAACAGCAACATTTGAACTGCAGCTGTTCAACATGGCGAAAAGAGCGGTTAAGCCACCAAAGCTGACGCCGTAACCTACGCTTGTGGGAACAGCGATCACCGGCCGGCTCACCATCCCGGCAACCACGCTGGGAAGTGCTCCCTCCATTCCTGCCACTACAACAAGAACCGAAGCCCGGTCGATTAATTTTTTATGGTTAAACAACCGGTGAATGCCGGCAACCCCCACATCAAAAATAGATTCCACCGGGTTTCCCATAGCCTGTGCCGTAAGAAATGCCTCTTTGGCAACCGGTATATCTGATGTTCCGGCTGAAATTATAACGATGGTCCCTTTGCCCCGTACAGGGATTTCATGTTTTTTCCAGACAACCATTTTTGCATCTTGATGATATTCTGCTTCAGGAAAGCGTGAAACAACCTGATCCGCTTGAAGGGAGTCTATGCGAGTTACCAGAACGACTTTTTCCTGAGGGAGCATTTTTTCCATGATACCGATAATCTGGTCGGCTGTCTTTTCCTGCCCAAATATAACTTCAGGAAACCCCTTGCGCAGTGAGCGGTGATGGTCTATATGTGCATAGTCAAGATCCTCAAATGACAGGTGCTTGAGTTTTCGGGCGGCATCTTGGACAGATATTTTGCCTGTGGCAACATTACCAAGGATCTGATTCAATAATTCAATGTCCATGATATAATTTCCTTTGCTTTTTGACAGGATAACAGGATGATCTGAATGCGGCAGTCGTTTCAGAAACCTAAAAGCTTCACCTCTTTTTTTTTGTTTTCTTTATTTTAAATAAAAGGCACTCACGATTAGAACTGACACGCACTACTATTGAAGGAAGTTGTTTGGATTTAAACTTCATGACCTTACAGCCATGAGAAAAGTTCTTGTCCCAGGTGACATAGTAATGTTCGCATTTATGGCAGTCTATCGTTTGCTGAGCTTAGGGGCTTCACAACAAAATAAAATCCATCTTGCCAAAGAAATCAAAATATTCATGAACAACCCATGAGGCATGGAAAGACAGTAGAGAGACGGATAAAATTTACTTTTCAGATAACCCTTTAACCTTTTGTATCTCTTTTAAATTCTTTTCAACAGATTCTATTTTATCTTCAAGGTTGCTTGTTATTTTCTGCAAAGCGAGTTGGTAGGCTTCCTGCTGGTTCTTCAGCAAGACATTAACAGACTTTTTATCAACCATGACAGATTTAAGAAAGTCAATATCGGCCCTGATATTTATCAGATCATTTTTGGCGCTTCCGATAATTTGGGAAAGATTTGCCAATTTATTATTAACTGTATTATCAATGTTCTTTAGATCTGATGCGATAGTTTCCAAATCTCCGGGCAGGGGAGACAGTTTTTTGTCGATAGTTGTTATGGTGCTTTCAAATTTTTCATTGTCTGTTTTTCTGGCAGATCTAATGTACTTTATAGCGGTGGTTACTTTATTCAGGTTTACCTGAATAGAAGCGGTACTCTTTTCAATTGCCTCAATCCTTTTCGTAAGGGCATCTTCAAGATTAGCCTGTCGAAGGGAAAGGGATGAGAATTTTGATTCGAGTTCTTTAGAAAGGGCCTTAACCCCCATGATTCCTGTACTGTCCGTTATGGAGATGCTTTTTTTTAAATTGAAATAAACAGCAAGAGTTATAACAAATATCAAACATGGGATGAGAATCGAAATACGGGTGATACGCTTGCTTAATTTTTCGACCTGAAAATCCTCGATTTCTTCTTGAGACTGGAAATCCGGTTTCTCATCATCTGTTTGAATTTTAAATCTGGAATTTCCATTGGTTGTCATTTTTATTTATTCCCACTCGATTGTACTCGGCGGTTTGGAACTGATATCGTAAACGACTCTGTTTACGCCGCCGACTTCATTAATTATTCGGTTTGATATGTTACCGAGAAATTTGTGAGGAAGCTTGGCCCAATCCGCCGTCATTGCGTCTTTGCTTGTTACCGCCCGGATAGCCACAATGTTTTCATAGGTTCGACTGTCTCCCATAACCCCCACACTTTTTATGGGCAGAAGGACGGCGAAGGATTGCCATAATTTTTTATAATATCCAACATTTCTAATTTCATCAAGCAAAATATCATCCACATCTCTTAATATTGAAAGGCGCCTTTTGGTAATTTCTCCGATGATTCTAATTGCAAGACCCGGTCCTGGAAACGGTTGACGCCATATCAGGTTTTCATCAAGTCCCAGTTCCTTACCCAGAACTCGCACTTCATCCTTAAATAAATACTTTAAGGGTTCAACAAGTTTTAATTTCATGTTTTTTGGAAGGCCGCCAACATTGTGATGTGATTTGATAACTGATGTAGGGCCGCCAAAGGCGGACTGAGATTCAATGATATCCGGGTATAGGGTCCCCTGGGCCAAAAAATCAGCGCCTTTTATCTTTTTGGCTTCGGCCTCAAAGACATTCATAAAGGCTTTACCGATAATTTTCCTCTTTTTTTCCGGGTCGGTTACTTTGGAGAGTACTTTTAAAAATTTGGTTTTAGCACTTACAAACCGGATATTGATTTCAAGATGTTGTTTTAATGTTTTTTTGAGTTTTTCGGCTTCATCTTTTCTAAGCAGGCCGTTATCCACGAATATACACGTAAGATTTTTCCCCACAGCCTTGTGAATCAGTAATGCTGTAACAGAAGAGTCGACTCCGCCGCTTAAACCCAGAATGACTTTTTTATCTCCTATGGTTTCCTTTATTTGAGCAATCGAATCTTTGGCAAAGGACTTCATCGTCCATGTACGTCTGCAGCCGCATACGTCAAAAAGAAAGTTGTGAAGCATTGCTTTGCCCCTGGCCGTATGATGGACTTCAGGGTGAAACTGGAGACCGTAAAGATTTTTTTTACCATGGACCGTTGCCGCTATTTTTGTGTTTTTAGTTGAAGCGGTTATTCTAAAACCGCGCGGCAGCTTTTCTATTGAATCACCATGGCTCATCCAACTCTTTGTTTTTTGATCTACACCTTTAAACAGGCCTTGCTGTTCTTTTACGTTAAGCTCTGCAAATCCGTATTCACGCTTTCGAGCTCTTTTTACCGTTCCACCGAGAGTGTTGATCATAAACTGCATGCCATAGCAGATTCCAAGAACAGGAATCCCAAGATTAAAAATCGATTCATCGCATTTTGGACTGTTTTTTTCATAAATGCTTGAAGGCCCTCCTGAGAGAATAATCCCTTTGGGTTTCAGATTTTTGATATGTGCAATATCAATATCCGGCGGATCGATTTGACAGTATACATGAAATTCTCGAACACGGCGGGCGATAAGCTGGTTATATTGCGAACCAAAATCTATAATCAGTATCATAAGTTCCCTCATTTAAACAATTTGCGAAAACATATTGAATATGTTAAAAGCCGTCAAAAATGTCAACTCATATATTCAAATCTATAATCTCAATTGAGCGAAAGTCAAGGGTGCCCCAGCTTCAAGGCGTCCAAGGACGAAGCTGTAGTAATCTACCGCGAGTCCTTGGCAACGAAGAAGATGGTGTGGCATCGGCTTTCCCGAAGGGTAAACAAAATGATGAAATAAACATCTGATGATAACTCTTCTATATCCGTTTTATCTCAACCGATTTATAACAGGGTAACAGACTGTATTTTTATCCTTTTTATATTTGTCAGCATTTTGTTTACGCTCAATTGAGGTATAAAACCCATGGCTAACATTATTACCCAAATTTATGAAGTGCAGACACCTTCCGAGGCTGAAAAGCTGATATCGCTCGGGGTGGATCATATCGGAAGTGTTATTGTCTCCCGAAAGTTATGGAAAGTTCCTTTGATAAGGGATACAATTGATCTGGTTGATGGTTCGGACGTCCGGAGTAGCTTGATACCGTTGTTTAGCGACCTCGATGCAATATTCCTTACGCTCGATTATTATAAACCGGATATGGTCCATTTTTGTGAGGCATTAACATTTCAAAATGATGGTTCTGGAACATATAAGGAATTTTTATTATTACAGGAAAATGTTAAAAAGAGGTTTCCTGAGATCAAAATTATACGATCTATTCCAATACCACAAACCGGGATGGCGGAACTTATGGACACTATTGAACTGGCAAGGCATTTTGAGCCGGTAAGCGATTATTTTTTAACAGACACCTTGATTGTAGAAAAATCCGGATCTCTTTTTGAACATCAGCCGGTCAAAGGTTTTGTGGGAATAACCGGCCGGACATGCGATTGGAATGTCGCTGCAAAGCTGGTTATGTCAAGCCGGATTCCTGTAATATTGGCAGGGGGGATTACGCCCGATAATGTGTTTGATGGTATTATGCATGTTCGTCCGGCAGGAGTTGACAGTTGTACCGGGACCAATGTTATGGATTCGGAAGGAGATTCAATAAGATTTAAAAAGGACTTTGGCAAAGTAAAACGCTTTGTAGATGAGGTGCGCAGGGCAGAAAGAGCTATTGGACACAGACCCGCCTGACATGCGAGCTCGACCGCCAACCAAGCCGGCAAGCTTCTGTGTATACCTGCCCGCTTGTGCCTCGCAGGGCAGGCGGGTCTGTGAAATTCTGTGTCCAATTATTCAATTAAAGGAGTTGTAACTTATGTATGATAGCAGTGATTTGAGAAAAGGTCTTAAAATCGAAATTGACGGTGATCCATACATTGTTGTGCAGTTTGAATTTGTCAAACCCGGCAAGGGACAAGCGCTTTATAAGTGCAAGCTGAAAAATATGCTGACCGGCGCACAGTTTGATCGAACATTCAGATCCGGTGATAAATTTAATGAGGCAAACCTCGAAGAGCACGAAATGGAATATCTGTATTCAGACGGTGAACAGTACTGTTTCATGAATACATCGACGTATAACCAGGAATTTCTCTCCAAAGATCAGGTGGGTGATGCCACTGATTTTTTAAAGGAGAATACGGTTTGCAGTGTTCTTTTTTTCCAGGGAAGTGCTATCGGAGTGACACTTCCTAATTTTGTCGATTTAAGGATAACCCAAGCGGAACTCTGGGCAAAAGGGGATACGGCTACCGGCAGCACAAAGCCGGCAACACTCGAGACAGGTTATGTGGTTCAGGTTCCTCCATTTGTTGGTGAGGGTGAATTTGTTCGGATCGATACCAGAACCGGCGCATATGTAGAACGGGTTAAGGAGTGAGACAAGAATTAATTAATCAAAGAGATTTCGGAAGATTTAGTAGTAATATTTGCTTTTATTGATGGGACATCTAAAGGTGAATTCGACTATTTTTCTCCGTACTTTTTGCAAAAGTTTTCTGTTATCTCCCATAGGTCTGGCGTTAAAAACTCCTTTACCTTTATTTGGATGTGGGACGGAACTGCGCCATAGAACGCTTCGGCAATGCCTCCCGTTATGCATGCGAGGGTGTCGCTGTCACCTCCCAGAGAGATGGCATTGCGTATCGCGTCCTCGTATGACTGGGAATCAAGGAAAGCGATGATCGCTTCCGGCACCGTTCCCTGGCAAGAGACATCGAATGTATAGGTCGGTCGGATGTCATCCACCCCGCGATCCAAATCGTACCCGAACCGTTGCCTTATCTGCTTTCGGATCTCTTCTTTGTCGTGCACTGTCCGTGCGAGAAAGACTGCAAGAGCGGTCGCTTGCGCTCCTTTGATCCCTTCCGGGTGGTTGTGTGATATCTCGGCTGTTTTTTCCGCTTGGTGAAGAACCTCTTCTTCTGTGGAAAATGCGAAACCTACGGGGCTGACACGCATTGCAGAACCATTTCCCCAGCTGTTGTATGGTTGCGGATCATGACTATGGAGCCACTGAATAAATGAACCTCCATATCCAGCACCGGGATAACGCCGGCCAATCTCCCGGACCGATTCTACATATGAACGACCACTAAGAATCGAATAGGCAACGGCAACAGTCAGGACGCTGTCGTCCGTGAACCTGCAGCGGGGATCGAAGAGAGGAAAGTCTTTCGTCTTGATGGGGCAGTGCTCATAAACTGAACCAATGATATCTCCGGCGATAGATCCGATCATGTTTCTTTCTCTTCAGTCGAACGAAAATCTCACCAGACGACAAGGACTGCATTATCCTTGGCGTCTGGTGGAGCGACGGGTTAGAGCATTTTTTGCATCCAAACTGTATCGAATATCCGTCCCTTTTTCCTGCCCACGCTTTTGAAACACCCGCATTCGATAAAACCATTCTTTCTATGAAAATCTATGCTTCTTTTCTTTCCTTCTTTTTCAAGGTGTCTAAGCAGCTTTTTCCCGACACCTTTTCCTGTATGCTCTGGGCTAATGAAATATGTTATTTCCGCTGTTTGTGAGAAGGTCGCCATGGGATTATGTGAACGAAGCAAGCCGAAACCGATGGGCTTCCCATAGTTATCTTTTACCGTTGCCGTGGGATACCCCTGAGACATTTGTAAAAATATATCAAATGCCTCATAAGGGAGCTTCGTCTCAGGATATGCCGCAAAAGAATTCTCAACGTAGTAATTGAATATATTTATTATTGATTCACGATCTTCATCTGATATTGGAGACATTGAATAATCCATTATTTTTTCTTTTGTGCTCTATCCTGACCCCAATTCACCGTCCCCTGATAAAATAAAAACTTATAATTTTAGGGGCGTCCTCCTTATTCCTCTCTGGGGTCAGGTTCAAATTTTAATATCACACTATTTTCTTATTTGATCCCTTATCATCTAAAATTAGGCTCTGCTTTTGCATGAGCGAGTCCCATAGGCTCCAGATCAGATTTTGCTCACTCTCGGATCCACAATTGTAGCCTTGCAACAACCTGCGGTCTGCATCGGTCATGTCTTTGAATTGGATACCCACTACCGCAGTTGTTTTTCCTTCGAGAGGAACCTCCTTACTCCAAACAGTAGTACCTAAAATAGAGAGATTGACAAATTCTATGGGTAAATATATTTGAAGCTTAACATTTTTTCCAGCCAAGGTATCAAAATGACCGGTTTCATAATTTGAACCCAAAACAACACTGGCCCCACCTAAAGAAATATTCTCTGTAAATCCATCGAAGTGCACAGGGGTTTTGCATAATTCGTCTTTAAATATTTTAAGATTCACTTGTGTCGGGAGCTTGTGCCTAACTGTTCTGCGAACTGTCCATGAAAATTCTTCTTCAGCGGATTCCGAACGGGTCTCATAGAGACCACTGACAAGAAGCTTAACATTAGGATATTTTCTGCAAATCGCCATCACACTTGATTTAGAGATTTTCGCAAATTCAACGCGAGTGATTGTTTCGATAGTTGAGTGAGATACCTTTTCCTCTTCAAACGGATAAATATCACCAAAAAAGTCATTTTTCCCCAGGTTTTTAGTTGATTTCTTTTGGACCCTTCCGCCCTTTTTCGAACGATGGTAAATAGTTTCTTCCAAAGAACCGGACACAACAAAATAAAGGTTATTCTTTTCATCACCAAACCTTTTCATCATGTTTCCTGCAGGAAAATGCCGGGGCGCCAACTCACTCATAAAAGCGATTATTTCAGGATACTTCATCTTGATGAAAAAATTCTGCACCCCCGTGTTTTTGGATCTGCCTTGACGAAGGGATAAATAGAAGGCCTTCCCCTTTTGATTGGACGGTTTAAGGATTCGCCATTCAAGGATTTTGGATACGATAGCCTGCAATGTCATATTTTCTTCCATAAAAAGCTCGGCGGCCGTCCCATATTCATCAGCGGCAGCATAAAACGATTTGTCCCGTTTCAAAAGGTCGGCAAAGACCCTATGGAGCCACGGATTATTTGGAAAGGCCTTGAGTAGATTCTCAAGCTCTGCAACGGAATCGATCGTGATAGAACCATCTATAATGCGGCTTACAATGCTACTCTGTTTGTCCAACTGGTCGTTCATCACTTACCCTCTAATAAATATTTCTTTGACCTTTGATGATTTCTATTATGGCGTCTATGCTTTGGTTCAGTATCTCGTCCTTTTTGCGAGAAAGACGTATTTTTTCTTGCCACCCTTTGCGATTCACCACTCGATCTTTAGGTTCTTTACATGCGCATACATAATCTTCCATGCCGTTATTTATTAGGCTACCCAGTTCGGCCGGTCGGCTAACCAGGATTTTGCGGTTTTGGGCAGCCATTTTTCGAGTTTTCTATCCAGGTAGAACCTCGGATAAAGAAGATCGTCATCTGCTGAGATTAATCCTTGCCTAACGGCAGTCCCGGCCAGAGCTGTATGGGGGTAAATGCGTATACCTACAGTTACCTTCACCATCTCTATATTCAGGGAATCGGCGAAAAAAAGACTTTCTTTCACGGACTCTTTTGTTTCACCAGGTCCTCCCAACAAGAGAAAGCCCATTTGTCGGATGCCGTAGTCTTTGAGTATCTGAGAAATTCGCCGCACTTCTTGAAGATTAAACTGCTTGTTCATGGTTCGCAGGATTTGCTCACATCCGCTTTCGCACCCTAAGGCCACCTCTTTGCAACCGGCCCTCGCCATCCACTTCACCAACTCTTCATCAACTTTCCATGGATACAAAATGCAGCGCCAGGTAATGTTTAAGTCGGCGCCTACCAGGTGAACACAAAGTGATTTCGCATATGAAGACGGAAGGTTGAATGTATTGTCAACAAAAAAGAAGTGATCAAAACTAGAGTCTACGTATTGAGAAATCATTTCAACAACTTTTTCTGGTGGATACTTGCGAATGGTATGCCCTTCTATCAAAGCCGTTGAGCAATACGAACAGTTCATTGGGCATCCCCGGCGGGTTTGGACCGGGAGCCATATCTTTTCATCATCCAGAGCGGAATTGGTCCAAATGTGTATATTTGGAAGTGGCAGTGGATTATCTGCCAGTCTTTTTATTCGCTTTGGCTTATATTGAATTCGCTGTCTGGGAAAATAGAGTCCGGGAATCCCAAAAGGTTCTTTTTTTTCATTCAGCATATTGAGAAGTTCCAAAAAAGCTACTTCCCCTTCACCCTGGATACCCATATCGGCATCGAGGTAATCCAAGGCGGCTTTCGGGAAGATGCTATATCCCGCACCTCCTAAAACAATGGTGGCGTTTGAAATTTTCCGGCATTCGGAAATGATATTTTTTACGGGACCTAAGAGAAACCTCGGGCGCTCCATGTTTTGGTCATCAATATTCCTTACTGAAATTCCGATTACATCCGGACGAAAGTCATGGACAGTCCTTTTGAGAAACGATAGAGAATCCTTTTGATCCAATAGATTTAACAGTTTTATATCATAGCCTGCAATTTGGGTTGCTGCGGCTACATATCCTAACCCTAATGGTAAAACCGGCATGTTAATAGTTTCAGTGTTGGCAGAAACTAAAAGTACTTTCAAAACTTCCTCTCTGTATCTAACATTTCCAACATTATCTTTTTATCCTTTTTATTCTTCGCCCCAGACCCTGTTACTTCGAGATTTCTTTCTTGTTTGTAGGATCAATGTATTCTTTTTCCGTACAACTCGATAGTTCCACATACTTCACCTTGTGTGACAGATCCCTTTCTAAGCATGGATCTGACGTATGTACGCGATGCCTGACGGCGAGCGTCAACGGCGCGGCTTTTTTGCGTCCGCTGACGCGTTTTGTTGCGTGTCGGGCACGGCACGTATTCTTAAGGGTGAGCCGAGCTCCGTGGGTGTGACGGAGCTTGGCAAACCCCTGATCCAGCCCGATGGGATGAGCCGGCAACACACGGTAAAGTCCTCTATTCATCATAGGCCAGGCAGGTATCCTCGGCGCTCGTGTGCGGGAAGATATGTGTTCACCCCGGGAGATCTGTCATGTTGCCTCGTGCTGAGGGATCGAGAAATCGAACCCTGATCGCATGACAGAAGTCAGCAGCGGGCATAGTAGCCGCAGGACGTCACATCCCTTGGCGTATGAGTAAGGTTAAATGGGTAGCATTCGCTTTACAAAGGGCTCATTTTATCTCACTTGGTTTGTTTCTCCCAGGACCTCCTTCTGCTCTGTCAGCCGAACCGCCACGTACGTGACCCGTATGCGTGGTTGTGTGGGAGGGGCGCTCAGCGATGGACGTCCCTATCCCGATAGGTGAAATTTTATATAATCATAGTTATATATGTTGAATGTCGATGATTAGAAGCTGCGGCCACCCTTTGGTCCTCATCTGCCACGCCCTCGTCCTCCTCGGCCACCACCTTGTCCTCCTTTGCTACCGCCGTATCCTCCTCGGCCACCACCTTGTCCTCCTTTCCCACCGCCGTATCCTCCTCGGCCACCACCTTGTCCTCCTCTGCTACCGCCGTATCCTCCTTTGCCACCGCCGTATCCTCCTCTACTACCGCGACTTTCGGTGCGAGGGCGAGCCTCATTCACGTTAA
>JBARSG010000166.1:0-1777 GCA_049644625.1 Desulfobacterales bacterium
CGTGGCGGGTATGGTATCCGTAAAGGCTCCCGTTGTAGACCTTAAAGGAGTAAAGCGTATGCAGTTCCGGCGACCAGTAACTTCCGGCGATCTCCTCCAACTCATTTAAGAATGGGACATATTTCACGGTTTTGGATCCGGAAAATGACCGCCCATTCTGGGTCATGGTGTAGGTCTGCTTTTCTGATTCGCTGAATACGATCTTCAGCTGCAGGGAGTTGTTGAAGAAAGTCGTTTTGTCGGCGGCAAAGACCTGTACCCTGTCCTGACCGGTCAATCTCAAGAAAAAGGCATCTTTTTCCCGGGATAATTCCATCAGTCTGTCCGGTGATTCTTTCATGGTATAGGTTCCGGCAAGGGCGTCGAACTCGGCTAAATCGATCTGCCGGGCTTCCAGTTCGAATCGTGCTGGCGCTTCTTCCGATTTGCCCAGAATAATATTCGTGATGGCATTTACTTTTCCTTCGACCGCAGAGGATGAAAAATTAGTCAGGGCTACGATGTCCAGCTGTCGATCCGGATATGTGCAAGCAAAGGCTCGATACCCACCGATGGATCCACCGTGTGAGATCCTTTTTTCGTCTTTGTATAAGTCAACGCGCACCCCAAAGGCATAGTTATTAGGATCTCCATTATTTAGGCTGTCCACCGTCAGCATTTTTGAAAATGCCTGTTCCCAGCCTTGGGTCGGCTGGTAATAGTTTCTGTACCACTTCAAGAGGTCATGGGTGGTAGAATGAATATTTCCAGAGCCTGTGTATCCCCAGAACTCCACCTCTCTCTCAAATCCTCCCTCTTTTGTGCCGGAATAAGAGGTGGCGTTGTTGGGTACAATCCGGTTATATTTGTCTTCAACGTAAGTGGAATGCATACCCAGAGGTTCGAATACCTGCTTTTTCATCCAGGTTGCGAATTTTTCACCGGTGATTCGTTCTATGATCATAGCCATCAGGATATATCCGGTGTTGCAGTACATGTATTCATCACCGGGCACAAAGTTCAGGTCCTGCTGATTCAGCATGAACCTGTACAGGTCCTGGTTGGTTCGGGCATCGCCGCTGCGCCACCCGGCCAAAGACAGCATTGTATGCAGGCTGCGCATTCCGCTGGTATGGTGCAGCATATGCCGGAGGGTGATGGGTGGGCCGAAATCCGGCAGCTCGGGTATGTGTTTTCGCACATTATCATCCACCGACAGTTTTCCCTGCAGGTGCAGCAAAACGATCCCCATGGCTGTGAATTGCTTTGACACGGATGCAATATTGTACTGCGTTCCGGTTGTATTAGGGACCAAATATTCAAGGCTGGCCAACCCGTAGGCTCTGGAAAACAAAGGTATTCCGTTTTGCACAATGGTGATGGTGCCGCCGGGAAAATTCGGGGTATTCCACTCCAGGAACAGCTTGTCGATCTGCTCTGCTTTTGAGCTGTCCCATTGTGCGTACGCTGTAATAGAAAAGACGAAAATCAGAAAATACAGAAGTGTTTTTTTCATTGGAATTCAATTATATAACCTCCACCGTGTCCGATGTAAAGGAAATGCTTATTTGTGAAAAATCGGGAAAGGCGGTATGGAGTGGCTTCATCCCTTTTTCATACCAAAAAAAAATTATCGAATGAGACCGGAGGAATGCGCCGGTTTTAGGCTGACGCGTAGTGTGAAACTGTTGCCGGAAAAGCCTTTGACGCTGGTATCCCTAAACGTTAATTGAAGATCTTTTCTGTGTTCTGGTAAGCGGTGTGGACTTTCTCCACGGCCGCTTTGATACTCTCCTGG
>JBARSG010000167.1:0-2625 GCA_049644625.1 Desulfobacterales bacterium
GAGACATATTACAATCTCAATGCGTCTTGTTTTTATACTATCCATCATTATAAATTCTGTCTCACAAAACGATGAAGTGTATATAAAACAGCATGGATATTTCTGCAAATTGCAGTAAAACTTGATAGAACAGAACAAGCGTTAACTTATACCTGAATCTAGCATGAAAATTAATGAGAATCTTCAGATTGCGTATTGGAACCGGTTTCATACAACATTATGTAATTATACGTTTTACCCAAATGGCATAGTGGTTGTAAAGAATAACCGCGGGGTTTGTTGGTTATGTTTCAATGGTATTAAATAAAGTCTTTGGCAAAAAGTGAGTGTTTCACCATATCCTCAATTGAGAAAATAAAAAAGGAGGGGATTTCCCCTCCTTTTTAAATTTTTGTTATGTCATCATATACAACTATGGTGACAGATTACCTGCAGTATCAAGTGTGTAAGTTGTAGTAGATTTGGGGTGTTTGAATGTCAACGCAGCAGTCATTGAAATAACACCACCACTATCTATTAAAGGCCCTCCTCCAGCGGTTACATTAGAAGTATCAAGAGTATAACCGCCCACTTCATCAGAAGGATACACGCTGGTACCGGTACTGGTTGTATCTGCAAAATAAGCCAAGGCGGTATTGTAAAAATTCTTGGCCGAACTTTGGGCAGCCGCATTCTGCCCCCTTGTCCGATAGGCAAGAAAGTTGGGGATGGCAATGGCTGCCAGGATACCGATAATTGCGATAACGATCATCAATTCAATGAGTGTAAAACCTTTTTCATTGTTTCCCCTTAGTTTTTGTAACATGTTACACCTCCTTTAAAAATGTTATTAATTATTAAACAGCTTTTTTTATATTTGGTAATCAACATCATACAGTAAGCCGTACGCCTTAATTATAGCCTGTTTTTAAATTTCTCACCTCCCTGGGAAAATCGTTAATAATGTCTATATAGATCAAAATCTTATAAAGTTTTTGTAATCACATATGATTACTGCTTGTTACCCGTGATGCCGGATACTGCTCTCTGGATTTCGGATGAAAAAAAGAAATCTGTTTTTTTATATTTATCGAGCATCAAATAACTGTCAAAGTTACTTGAATGTTTAGCAAATAATATGCCAGGAGGTGGCAATGTACGAATAATTATTATAACATGTTGTATTTATATTGTATTTATTTAATAAAAGGGGGACGGACTTTTTCCTCTTTGAATATAATATGACAATTTTTGTCAAATGATGTCGATTTTGTCAAAAAGAGGACAAGGAAAAATTAGCGGCTAAATCATCACCTGAAAGACCTTTGAAAAATATTTAATTTTGCCTACGGGGATGTTTTTCAATGTTCTAATAGTTTCTGCAGTCGATAGCGAAACGTACGGAAGCTTATACCCAGCAATTCGGCGGCTTCCTGTTTTTTCCCATTGGTGCAATCAAGGGCCTTTTCCAGGTATGCCTTTTCGATTTCTTCCAGGATGACATCGAGGGAAACCCCGTTTTTTACTTCGTCCAGGTCAAAACGCCTGTCTTTGATCCCTTCAATCCATCTTCTCTTATGAATAGACAGGGCCAGACTGTCCGGGAGAATAATATTTGTGGTGGAAAGCGCCACGCTTCTTTCCAGCAGGTTTTCAAGCTCACGAACATTTCCGGGGAAATCATATTTATTTAAAAGATCTATAGCGTAGGATGAAATTTTTGTTATTTCCTTGCCCATTTCCCGCGAATATTTATCCAGAAAATGCTGGGCAAGGAGACGAAGATCGCTCTTTCTTTCTCGGAGCGGCGGTACCTTTATTTCAATGACATTCAGACGATAAAAAAGGTCTTCCCGGAAATTTCCGGCGATAACTTCATCTTCAAGTCTCTTGTTGGTTGCGGATATAATCCGAATATCAACCGAGATGTCCTCATTGCCGCCAACCGGTTTAAATACATGTTCCTGAACAGCCCTCAACAGCTTTACCTGGACAGGAGGGGTGAGTTCACCGATTTCATCGAGAAAAATCGTTCCCTTATCCGCAACCTCAAAAAGCCCCTTTTTATCCTGGGTTGCACCGGTAAAAGACCCTTTTTTATGACCAAAAAGTTCGCTTTCCATCAATGTCTCAGGAATACCGCCACAGTTTAAAACCACAAACGGCTTTTCACTCCTGCGGCTTTGCTCATGGATGGCTTTGGCGATTAATTCTTTACCAGTTCCACTTTCTCCGGTAATAAGGACGCTTGTTTTTGTTTTGGCAACCTGTAGAATAAGATTATAGATATGCCTCATGCTGGGACTGTTTCCAACAATCTTTCCAAAATGCATGGTTCTCTTGAGTTCATCATCGAGCATCTCTTTTTCATGCTCTATGGTTTTAAGATCCAGGGCATTTTTTATGGTCTGTTTAAGTTCTTCATTATCGAACGGTTTGGGTACAAAATCATAAGCGCCTTCGTTCATGGCTTCAACGGCCGCCTCGGTCGTTGCATAAGCTGAAATCATAATGACTACGGCATCCGGTTTCTGGGCTTTTGCCGCCTTTAACACATCCAGGCCGGTAATATCCCCGAGCCTGATGTCGCAAAGCAAAAGATCAAAGTCTGTTTTTTCTATCATTGATATGGCATTGCGTCCGTTT